>JACMQJ010000163.1 GCA_014377055.1 Candidatus Sericytochromatia bacterium | reverse complement strand
TGGAGTGAACCCGAATTAAGCAAAAAGCAACTTGAATATGCTGCTAATGATGTCTTATTTTTGGTAAGATTAAGAGAAAAATTAGAATTAAAACTCAAAAGAGAAAATAGAAGTCATCTTGCTGAAGAATGTTTTAAGTTCTTGCCAACCCTTGTTGAGCTTGATTTGCAAGGTTGGGGTGAAGGAATCTTTAATCACATTTAATAAAAAAAAGCATTAGATAAATAATTTATTCAATGCTTTTTCATAATTAATTAATGCTCGCTCCTGAGCTAACCCAGTTACCTATTAATGCTCTTTCATCCTCAGTTATACCCGTTTTATTATTTTGATATGGCATTGTTCTTCTTTGAACAACTTCTCTTTGAATATTTCTTGCTTCACTTTGTATTTGAGCATCTGTTTCTAATGAAATACCTGATGCAGGTGATCCTGCTGATGGATCAGAAGCATTAGTAGCATGACATGTAGTACATCTTTGAGTAATTACAGCTTTTACTTTAAAGAAATTTGCATTATTGGTAGTTCCACTAGAGCTGCTAATAGGGCTAGGATTAGACGGTGTAGTTGTATTAATAGTTGTCTTGCTATCACATCCACTGATCAACATTATACATACTACAGATAAACTAAATATTTTTTTCATTTATGATTCCCTATAGATTTAAATAAAACTTTCTTTATACTTATTTTAACTCTTTATTATTACAAAATTGACTACAAAAATATGTTTTATCACTATAAATTTGATTACTTTGTTATATCTCAATTTTCAGATAAATTTAAAATGTTAATTTTAATAATGATGTAATTTAAACTACATAACAAAACCGATCAAAAATTTTTTTTTAATGTATATTTAAAACTTGTTGAATATTTTTATTTTAAAGATTTCGGATGAGTATATTAAGAACCGCTGGTTTAATCGCAATACTTTCGTTAATAAGTAAATTTTTTGGTCTTTTCAGAGAAATGGAAATATCAAAAGTTTATGGTACTAATTTTATTCGTGATGCTTATATAATTGCTTCAAATTGGCCTGCTGGATTCGCTCTAGTCATGATAGCTGGTCTTAATGGACCATTTCATACAAGTGTAGTAACAGTTATTTCCAAATATAAGGCTTTAGATAAAGCTCAAGATGTAAAAACAATAATATTTACTTTGACAATCATTTCATGCTTATTCATGTCAATAATTGGCTTGATATTTTATTATTTTGCTCCTGAATTAATTAACTTTATGTCAGCACCAAATACACCTATTGCGACAAAACTTCTTGCCATTACTCAATTTAGAATTATGTGCCCAATGTTTTTATTATCAGCATTAATTGGTATTTCTTATGGTATTTTAAATATAGAAAAAGTATATTTCACTCCTTCACTTAGTCCAGTTATGGCAAGCTTGTCAGTTATAGTTTCACTTTACATTTCTTCGCCAGAAACACGACCTGTTGCTTTAGCGTGGGGTACAATGGTAGGAGCTATTTTACAACTAGCTTTACAACTTATACCTCTTTTTAAACACTTAAAAAATTATGTCAGTTTTTCGTTCAAAATAAATCATCCTGGAATTGCTCAGTTATTTGGTATTTTATTACCTTCTTTTTTAAGTTCAACAGTTGGGCAAGTTAATATTTTAATCATGACATACTTTGGTTCTGGTTTGCCTATAGGTTCAATTTCAGCTTTTACCTCTGCAAATGTTATCTTACAATTACCTCTAGGTATAATGTTAACAGCACTTTTAGTTCCTTTATTACCTGTTTTAAATCAAAGTACAATTATAGATGACGGAAATGTTACTTTCAAAAAGAATATTAATCGAGGAGTTCGTTCTTTAATTTTTTTGTCTGTACCAGCCGCAGCTATTTTAATATGTTCAGGACAACAATTAATACAAATGTTATTTCAGAGAGGACAATTTAATCCTGAATCAACCCGTTTAACCTATCTTTGCCTCGCAGGTCTGAGTCTTAGTCTTGTCTTTTATGCTATAAGAGATTTATTAGTTAGAGTTTTTTATGCACTTGATAATGCAAAAGTACCATTTTATACAAGTGTTTTTTCGATCATTACAATGTCATTAGGTTGTTGGAGTTTTATTAGCTTATTTCATTTTAAAGCAGCTGGTATTGCTTTAGCTGTATCTATTGTAACTACTGTTAATATGTCTATTTTAGGTATTAGTCTTAGACGAAAAATAGGTAAATGGCTAGAACCAGAAACCCTCAAACATTTATCAAGAGTATTATTAGCGACAATTCCTGTAGTAATATATTGTCTTGGGTTTAATATGGTTTTTGGTGAAAGATTTACTATACCTATATTCATTATCTATGGAATATTTTTGGGGGTAGTAGGTATAGGATCTATTAGTATTCTTAGATTATTAAAAGATCAAGAAGCAATAGAAATAACCGATAAATTACTCAGAAAACTAAAAATATCTCGTTAAATATTTATTACCACTTTTGATTAACAATGAACGCATCAGAGATTATGAACCTATTAAAAAATTATTAGAATTAATATCATAGTTAAGCATAGACTTAATATAAAGTTGAACATAATACTTTTGTACTTTTGCTGATAAGCTTTAAGAATTATATATGTTTAGTATATTTTAAGGTTAAGTATTATCTTAAGGAAAAAATTATACTATAATACCCTATTGTTTTTACTAAAATAGTAACTATTTTTG
>JACMQJ010000162.1 GCA_014377055.1 Candidatus Sericytochromatia bacterium | reverse complement strand
CATTTTTTTCAAAAATTCCTTTAAGTTCAATCATTTTTTTCATCTCTTGTTCAGAGAACCGGTAAGCTTGCAAGTGGTTTTTCATAATAAATTGGGAATCCATAAAATTTAAAAAAGCTTGGAGAGTCGTTTCTAGTTTTTCTTCCTCTGCGTTGACAAATGAAATTAAATGTTTTTCTTTCGATTTAATATTTTGAGGACTATTTAATTTTGCTCTTAACAATTTTAATAAAGTTCTATAATTTACATCTTTATAACCTAATGCCAAAGCAGATTCTTTTAGAGTTTTATTTAAACTTCCAGTAGCTGTACATTCTAAAGCCAAAGTAATTAATAATTCAAATAATTCATTTTCAGATTCAGACAAAGAACTTCTTTTTTCAATTTCTTCTGCATAATGTATTATATTTTTATAAATTTCATTTTCATCTTTAGCTTCATCGTAAATAATATCTTTAAAACTTTCATTTTTTATTAGATTATTATCATCTTTAACTATTTTATTTCTATAGTCTTCCATTAAACCTTCTTTAAATCCAGAATTCATCCAATAACCTGGTTTAATAATAGTTTCGCTATTTTTTCTAAGTAATTTTTCAAAACCAATATTAACAATTTCAATTAAAGCAGATGAATCACTATAAAGACAAGGATAAAATTTTTTATACAATGAATTAACTACATGATTAACTTCTAAATCTGTCCAATTTGGATAACACTTTTTAAATGTAATTTTTAATATTTGTCTAGGATTGTCATAAATTGGTTTAATGTCTTTTTCTGATTCTTTTTTGGGATTTAATTTTGCCATATTACATATTTTTTTGTTTTTATTATTAGTAAATTTTTTTATCTTAGTAAACATACAATTACCCATTTCTCTGGAATTCCATCAAAATAGTAAATTGATAGTCCATATCTATCTTTTACACGCAGATTTTGTCCATCTACAAAATAGAGTGCTTGTCCATATTTATCTTTTTGTCTAATGGTTTGTCCATCAAAATAGTATAAAGCAGTTCCATATTTGTCTTTAACACGAACGGTATTTCCATCTACAAAATAAATCGAATGACCATATTTATCTTTTACTTTAATGGCTTGTCCATCATTGTAAAAAAGAGGTGTTCCATATTTATCTTTCGATTTTAAAGTCAAGCCATCTATATAAACAATCGAATTGCCATATTTATCTTTTTGCTTAATACTTTGCGCGTGTAAAGTAATTTGAACAAGCAATACTATTAATACACATAAGTTTTTTTTCATAATTTTTATTTTAAAAAGTGAGTACATATTTTGTTATTTAATCTGATATTTAGTTAGGTTCAAAAATAAATTCACCTTGTCTATTAATGTATCCTTGCCTTTCATTCAAAATTGCTGAAGCAAATCCAATTGGATTAAAAGGTCTTAGTTCGTTAAATATAGGTTCGATTATCCATTCGCCATTTCTGTTTATAAATCCACATTTTTTACCGTAATAACTTTTATCTTTATTAATGCAGGCGCAAGCATAATCTTTATTGTCAAACTCGTAAAGCTTATCAAAGATTAAAGGAACTTTAACGATAAAAGCTTTATTCAAAAAACCCCATTTATTATTCTTTCTAACCATTATATACCCTTTTGGATCAGAAAAACTGTTATCTACTCCGATAGAATCTCTATAAGGCAAAATAATCTCGTATTCGGGTTTTAGAACCCATTTCCCTTTTCTGTCAATTATACCTGAATTATAAACCTCAATATATTTTTTGCTTTCTGAATCATAAATACTGTCTTTTAATCTAGCAATACTGTGATGATGGATATCAAAATAAGTGAGTTCATCAAATACAAGTGGGACTTTAATTTCATTTTTTAAATCAATAAATCCCCATTTATTATTTTTTTTAACTAGTAAAAAACCAAGTGAATCACACAATTCATTATCTACCAAAAAACCATCATAGTTTTCTATTTCATCATAAACAGGGGGTACAACCCAATTTCTTTTTCTGTCAATTATTCCATATCCACAATTGATTATGTTACTGTCGGTAATTGAATCAAATAAAAAGGATATTTTCATATTATTGACGAAATTATGACACGTAGATTGATCGTCAAAATTGGTCAACAATTTGCCTTTACGATTTACAAATCCCTGATTTTGCCCCAAACGAACTTTTAAAAATCCTTTTGAATCAAAAATAGCCATTTTTGAATCTGCCGTTATGTCATCATAAATAGCCGGTACAACCCAGTTGCCCTTTCTATCTATTATACCACATCTATTAATAGATGAGACACACATAACATTCATGTTTATTAAGTCAGGAGCTTCTATTGTCTTTCGAATTGTGAAAGCAATTGCATAACCTTTAGAATCAAAATTTGATAAATCGTCAAATAAAAAGGGAATTTTAACCACATTTTTTGTATCGATAAAACCATATTTATCATTGTTTTTAACTAATAAATACCCTTTTTTATCAAAAATTTTATCTTCTGAACAGGATACAATATTTTCATAAATAGGTTTAATAATCCAATCTCCAAATCGGTTAATTACTCCAAACTTTTCTTGATTTGAAACTATGTCTATTATTGAAGCTATTGCGTTTTCATCTTTATCAAAACTCTTCAAACTTTTAAAAGTAAATGGTATTTTTATTTCCTCTTTTTCATTTATCAAACCATACTTACCATTTTTTGAGGCAACTATAAATCCTTTTGAATCAAAAAAATTTAAATTGTCATACCGATATAAATTAGTATTACCTAAATCATCATATAATGGTTTTATAATCCAATTGTGCTTATCATTCATAAGACCCAACTTTCCATGATTGTATTTAATCACCGAGTTAGTTTTATTATATTTATTGATAGGAAAAAGTTGAGAATAACTAAGCACAACTGATAAAAAACTGATAATTAAAAATGGTAAATTTTTCATATTCTGTTGAAATTAAAGGTTGATAAAATAATTTTGAGTTAGTAATACTTCATAGTGCTTTTAAAGAATTTAAAAAATAAAAAAATATTTTATTTAGTTAACAAACTTGGATGCACAATGGGTTCAATTGGCTCTCCAAATAATTTAAAATTTGTAATATTTAAAGGTTCAACGGTTAAATAGGCTTTTGATACTTGATTCTCTAGATAAAAGCTTCTTAATTCCATTAGTAATTGCCCTAAAACATTAGCACCTATAACATTATTGGGATTACTTTTATCATCTTTTGTACCCCAAAATAAATCTTTATGACTCACCTCAACAATTTGTCTTGTTCCTGTTTTCTTTAATAAATGAGCAAAACCATTAGGATTACAAGCTAGTTTTACCCGCAAACACCAATACATAATAGCTACTTTTTCTTCTTCAAAATCGGCTCTAGTGCATTTAAGTCTGTGAGGCTTTGACTTCATTTTAGCCGCCATTGGACTTTTTTGTTTTATAATTTCTTCTTGAATTTCTGGATTATCAGGAAATCGACAGGCTTGGTATAAAGCTTCTGATGTTAAAATTATTCTTTTATTTACTTTCAAGGGATATACAATTCCTTTCATATTAGAAAGACCACCCCACTCAGTATCCACTTTTTGAAACCAACAGGTATCTTTTTTAGAATACATTTGATGATTAAAAATTAAATTAAGCATATCGTTTTGGATTTAAAAATGGATAACTGTTTAGTATTCTTTTCCATTTTTTAATTCCTGCTTTTAAATAAAAATGAATAATACCTTTAATTATTTTAACAAAAATATAGTATTAATACCTACTTGTCAAGTGTGTGGGAGTGCAAATTAATGCAAATACCGTTAATGTTTCTTTTTTATTACTAATTTAGCTTTTTTATTAAAAATGGCTAGAATAACAAATAAACCAAAAGAAGAACATTTAGAGTTTTTAAGAAAGGAGTTGTCAAAAAAAAGTGGATATAACATTTTGACAACATCTGATTGCGAATGGTTATGTCAATTGATGAATAAAACCGTAAGTACAGATACTTTAAGACGTCTTTTTAATGT
This sequence comes from Candidatus Sericytochromatia bacterium, assembly GCA_014377055.1. GTDB lineage: Bacteria > Cyanobacteriota > Sericytochromatia > UBA7694 > JACMQJ01 > JACMQJ01. Next base: position 331 of record JACMQJ010000162.1, on the reverse strand, counting down.
TGTAAAAAATAATAATACAATATCTATTTTATCACTGAATCACTGCGCAGTATATTGTGGGAAAAGTGACTGGGGCAATTTTATTGAATATTATAATCAGATAAGTATTAATGATAGCAAATTAATACTTTTAAAATGCCTCCAAGGAAAATTAAATAGTGAAGATCTAGTTAAAAGCATTGATAACCTAATCGTCACTAAAGAGATTTTTGATTTTTTTATTCAAATTATATTAGTAAAAGTAATTCAAAAAGATAAAGATTTTTTTAAAAATATTTTTGAATTTGAACCTCTTTTTGTTGATTTAGATAAAAACAGATATGAAATTTAT
>JACMQJ010000161.1 GCA_014377055.1 Candidatus Sericytochromatia bacterium | reverse complement strand
TTGCTGTACCTTTTTTTGATTTTAGATTAGGTATGTAGCTTGCTAAATAGCTTGTAGATATATTTTCAACACTAAGTTTTGCATTTGTTTGATTGAGATTATTAATCAATAAATTAGCATTGGTATTACCAAATTCTTTAGAAACAAGTGCAAGTGACGAATTAACATCTTGACCATTATTCTTGAGTGAAAATGTGCCATTAGCATTGGTTAAGGCAAAAGGCTTACTTTTTCCTGTTTGATATTTAAAACTAGCATTATTTAATTTTATAGAGGTATTAGTTATCAAGACAGCAATCATTTGTTCAAGAGTTAACTTATTTGCAAAAGCTGTAAGTTTTGTTTTGACATTAGAATTAAGAGTTAATAAACCTGATTTAACGACAAAGTTAGGTACAAAAGGCTCTATTTTTTTCAAAGGTAGATTAACAGTACTTACCTTAGCATCAAGCTTATCGGCATTGTTTAGATTGACAATAGCATTAAAATTATTTACTTCATTAGAATGAACATAAACTTTTGAAGCTATATCACCATTACCCATATTAAGATAAATATTACCTTCTGTATTGGTCAAACTAACTGGACTTTTTAAAGCTTTATAATTAATATTTGCATGATTAAAGTCCAATTTACTTTTTACAGCAATAATATGAGATATTGTTTTTAGATCAAGTTTTTTATGTTTTTTAATTTCATTTAATGAAAAATAAGTATTAATATCACCATCTAAGATACCTGAATAAATACTTATTTTCTCTCCAGGAATAAAATTATTTAGTGTTGCAAGATGAAAGTTATTAGTCACTGTTTTGATTGCTATTTTATCTAAGTTTTTTATAGAAAAATCTATTGCTGTTCTACCAAAATCATCAGAACGTAATTTAGTATTTGCAAGAATTACATCTTTTGAATAATCAAGATTAAGATACAAATTATCTATAGGTTTGAGCTTTGAATATCTCGGATCAAATTTAATTAATGAAGTGTATATCTTACCTTTAACCTGTGGATTATTAAGACTGCCAGCAACATCAACATTAGCACTTAGATTAGTATAAGGCTTATATTGTTTAGGTATAGATACTTTGTAGTCATCAACAATATTATTAATGGAGATATTATTTGCTTTGATATTACCCATAAAATAAGCGTTTTTATTATCAACAGCTCCTATTTTACCTTTAAATATTTTTTTTACAGTTAAATCTCCTATAACATTACCTTGATAGGCTTTTAGATATAGCTCAGATAATCTAGCATCATGACCATCAAGATTAACTTTGGTACTTAAACGATTAAATTTTGAGGACATGATAGTACCATCATCAATTTCAATTTTTCCTCGAACATCTTTTAGTTGGAAGGTTTCAGGATATGAAAAAAAAGCTAATTTTGTATTTATTTTTGGAAAAAATCCTTCTAGGTCAATATTAAACTTACCTGTTCCAGATAAATTTAATTTTCTGACACTGTCTGGTATTAACTTTTTATCAATAGCATTAATAATACGACTCATATAAAAGTTATTAGTTCTAATACTTGATTTGATATAGGTTTTATCACCATTATAAGCACTATCAGCGCTAACTGTTAAATGAGTTCCTTGTGTATTTATCTCAATATTTCTTAGATCAACTTTATTTTGGTCTAATGAAAAAGAAAGTTTTTCAAGATTTAGAGGTGCATTATAATACGGAAATTTTCCAATTAATTCTTTTGCTTCAACATTGGTTTTAAACTGTAAGTCAGCTAATTTATAATCATTCCACTTACCTTTTAAATCAAGATTTAGATTACCTTTTCTAATAACAAATTTACCTTTGGTCGAATTATAAAAAACATTAACCCATCTGGAAAAATCTTCAATATTTATTTTTGAATCTATTGTCCCTTGACCTGTTTTTGTATTAAGAGTACCTTTTAGATCAACTAAGTCTTTATGCTCATAGAGCTTTGTACTATAAGCAACATAAACACTATCTTTAATATCTACCTTAACTATAGGTATGCGAGCATTAACGCTTAATGGATTAGCAAAGGTTTTGTCTTTGTAAATAAAATAACCATTATCAAGATCTAAGCTAACGACTGGTATATCTGATTGTGTACTTTCTTTCTTTTTTGAAGGTCTAAATAAAGATGAATTTATATCAAATGTTCCTGACTTATCTCTTTGCATATCAACTATAGGCTTAATAATATGTACTTTAAGAGTTGAGTTTTTTGCACCAAATAAAAAGTAATTTAACAAGTTAAATCTAACATCTAATTTATTAGAATTGATAAAAACGGGTGCTGTAGCTTCTTTACTTTTTAAAATTGTAATACCATCAGCAATAGCTGTTTGGCTAAATATACCTACTCTTAACATTGATATTTTATCAATACGAGTATGTAACTCAGTCACTTTTGAAACTTGTATTTCGGCTTGTTTTCTAATGTACTCAACTAAGCTTGCAGGCGGATTATATAAGATGTACAAAACACCTGTAAATATTACTACAATTACAGGTAATATATATTTTAAAAAGATTTTAAAAACTTTTTTCATTCTTTCCATAAATACGACTACGAAATTTATTATTCTGATAAATATTTTACTATAAGATAAACTTAATTTTTCTTAACATATACTCAAATAATAACATGTTTTGCTAAAAGTAACAAAAGTTAAGATTTAATTGAGATACAGTTAAAACCAATTTAATAGCTGTTTTATAAAAAGACAATTTTTAATTTGTTATTTACATGATCAGAGAATGTAGCTATAATTTATTAG
>JACMQJ010000753.1 GCA_014377055.1 Candidatus Sericytochromatia bacterium | reverse complement strand
TTAAGTTTTTGTTCTAATATATCATAATTTCTGCAAAAATTAAAATTTTATAAGATTTAAATTTTACTATCGAAAATTATTATGTATTTAAGTTCACATCACGACAAATATTTTAGAATATGTTGAAAGTATTGTATTAATTGGTAAGTATATTAAGATGTTCACTGTACTGTCACTTATTGTTAGTGTATAAAGGCTGGTTAAAATAAAAGATTATACAGGATATTCAAAAAACCTCCATTCACAATAGGTCTTGAAAGTATCTCTATATCTATCATACAGAATTATATTAAACTGAAAAAATATTTAAAGTGTATTAATGTATTTGAACCTTATAGCAACAACTCTAACCATTTTGCCGCGGTGTGATCAATTGAGTTTTAATAAATGTAACACTATAGAGATAAATTATTATAATTCGTATTTAATTTATAAAATCCTGGATATTTAGTTACTATTATAGTCTTAGCCAATTTCCAAGCATATTTTAATAATTACACAATAATTTTAGATAGTGTATAATAATTTAAAAAGGGTTACGAAATTTAGTTTTATAATATCTTTAAAAAAGAAAACTATCAATCTATAATACCCTTAAGTTAAAAGATTATATGAAAATAAATTATTAAGTCTACTTTTTTGTTTATTTATGTCTATAATTGTCTTTTAAGTTAAATAAAAATATTTTGGAGTTTAATTTTTTATAATGTTTAATTTTTTCTTATCTAAAGATATGGGAATAGATTTAGGTACCGCCAATACTCTTGTCTATGTTAGAAATAAAGGTATAGTATTACGTGAGTCCTCAGTTGTTGCTGTAGAAAAAGATAGAAAAAGAGCCTTAGCAGTTGGTGAGCAAGCCAAGCTAATGATAGGTAGAACTCCAGGCTCTATTATAGCTGTCAGACCTCTACTTGATGGTGTAATAGCTGATTTTGATGTTGCTGAAATAATGTTAAAATACTTTATTTCCAAAGTCCATGATCGTAAAAGTTTTATGAAACCTAGAATGGTTATTGGCGTACCATCTGGTATAACAGGCGTTGAGCGTAGGGCTGTTATTGAAGCTGCCTTAACTGCTGGAGCAAGAGAAGCTCATCTAATAGAAGAACCAATGGCAGCGGCAATTGGGGCAGGATTACCTGTTGCCGAACCTATAGGAAGTATGGTTGTCGATATTGGTGGCGGTACAACCGAGGTAGCTGTAATTTCGCTTGGCGGAATAGTTGTTAGTAAATCTATTCGTATTGCTGGAGATGAGCTAAATGAAGCTGTTATTACATACATGAAAAAAGCCTACAATTTAGCAATAGGTGAAAGAACAGCAGAAGATATAAAGATAAGATTAGGTTCAGCTTACAAAACAGCCGAAGAAAAAACCATGGAAGTAAGAGGTCTTAATCAAAGTGAGGGACTACCAAGAACAGTTGTTATTTCATCTGTTGAAATAAGAGAAGCATTAGCTGAGGGAGTTGCTGAAATAGTTAAAGCTGTCAGGATGACACTCGAAAAAACACCTCCTGAATTAGCGTCCGATATAATAGATCGAGGTATTGTTCTTGCAGGCGGTGGTGCTTTACTAAAAGGATTAGATGAATTAATCAGTAATGAAACGCAAATATCTGTTCATATTGCAGACGATCCTCTATCCTGCGTAGCATTGGGAACAGGAAAAGTTTTGGAAGAATTCAGTACACTAAGACGAGTATTAGGTCAATATTAATATATTTACAATAAATATTAAATTCAAATAAAGCAAAGAGTTTCCGAGAAATAGGAATGTGAAAAAAAGAAGGTTTTCTGATATACAAAGATTTACCAGTATTATAATAGTATTGGTACTTATCATCTATGTTGGTTTACGATTTTTTTGGGGTGATTTATCATTTTTACATAATTTATATGAGCCATTTGGTATAAGCTCTAGCTATCTTAAAGATTACATTGATCCATCATTTGATTACATAGTTACAATGGATACTTTAGTTAAAGACAATAGAAATTTAAAAAAACAATTAAATAAATCTAATTTATCCCTACAAAATTATCAAGAAGTAATTCAAGAAAATATTAGATTAAAAAAATTGCTAAATGTAAAAAAAATAGATACATATAGCCAAAAAGTTGGCAATATTATTGGTAAGAGTCCTGATATTTGGCATCAAGAAATAATTGCAAATCTTGGACAAAAAGATGGTGTAACTGAAAATACAATTTTTGTTAATGCATTAGGATTAATTGGTAGAGCCAAATCTGTAACAGATGACTCATCAGTTATCCAGTTAATAACTGATAATTCCAATTGGGTGAGCTGCCAAAATAATCGTTCAAGAGCAATTGGCATGTTAAAAGTAGAAGATAATAAAAGAGGTAAACTATCCTATCTAATTAACAAATCGGATTTTAAACAAAATGATTTGATTGTGACATCTGGATTAGGTGGTATATATCCAAAAGGTATACCAGTTGGTAATGTCAACAAAGTAATAAAAAAACAGGGTGATGATATACCAGAGATAGATATATCTTTATTAAGTGATTTTGATCATATTGAAGAAGTTATAGCATTAATAAAAAATAAATCTGAGATAAATCAAGTACCTAAGTCAGAAGAATTACCAGTAGTTAATCAAGAAAAAAAAGATAGTCCAATAGATGAAAAATAATATTGTAATTTATCTTTCATTAATAGTTTCAGTGTTTTTATTCTTTTTTTTACAAACAAGTCGTCTCAATCCTATACCAATAATTAATTTACCAATTAATTATTTAGTTGTTATCTCTCTTTGTATATCATTATTTATTCCTAATATTTATCAAAGAGTATTTTTATCATTATTTTGTGGTTTATTAATTGATTTTTGGTTTTCTTCATACTCATTTTATAGTTTAAGCCTAGTGATCGTAAATAATCTAATTGCCATATTCTCATCAAAAGCAAGAATAGACAAAATTATAGTGACAGGTATTGCATTTGTTGGTACTGTTCTCATTGAATTAATTAATGCTTCATTATTAAGTTTTTGTATGTATGGTAAGCCATCTAACCCATTTGTAATATATCAGCATAATATTTTTAAATTAGCAATTGGTAATACAATATTCTCTTTAATTTTATTTTCTTTTGTCAATAAATACTTTTTGGAAAAAATATATAAAAGTAAAAGATCAATTGAATATTATATTAAAGACTGACTATTTTTTAGATTTTGGAATCACTACCAACGGGAGAATATTCAGCGATTTTAAAAATCCATCTTTGTATTTTTAAGCTATCCCTAAGAGTTATATCATTAATAAGCTTTAGATCTATCATTGCTTCACCAATAAAAATATTTTGCTTATTTTCTTGATGACTAAGTGCGTCACTGATTTCTTTTTGAGAGATTATGTCACTATTTGATAATATTTCACCTATTTTTAACCAACCTCTATCATGTATTGAGCATTCTTTTTTGGTAAAAGAAATATCTTGTTTTGATTCTAGTTGATACAATAAAGAAGCAAAATCAAAAAAGTTTTTATAGTTTTCAACATTATTGCTATACAGATCATAAATAGATGCTTTACCATCAATACTATTAATTAAGCTTAAATATTGGTCATCATATTCATTATTTTTTATTTTGTCATTTATAATATTAGGTATTAAGCAACTTGTAACCATTTTAAAAGAAGAAACGCTATTTTCAGAGCTTAAATTATCTTTTTCAATAGTATTTGTGATTTGCTTTTCATTGTTTAAATAAATATTATTACCTGATATTTTATCCCTAAGTAATTCTATTTTAGAAATGTATTCTAACCTTAGCTCAATAGGCAAAAACTCAGAAAATCTATAGAGGCTATCAAATTCTTCTAACAAATTAGAAATATTATTATTCATGGATCTTTTCTAAAAAAAATACTTTTGTAAACATATTATATTAAATAAATTGTATATAATAAAGTAACTTATCAATTTTAGTTGAAAAAATTATTATTTTATTGTTTTTGAATGTTAGTACAACAACTTTTTTTAAATCTAATAATAAAAAAAAATAACTTATTGATATAAAAAGTAAATTTGGCTATTTTTATAATTATTTTAATTTATTTATTGGCTATAATTTTAATAAATAAAATAGTATTAAGGGTATGATCAAGATATGAATATTGAAGATAGTAAAAATCACGTAGAGATTTTGATTGTAGAAGATAATAAAGCTGATATTAGACTTATTAGAGAATATTTTAAAGACGATTTGACTATTTACCATAATATTAATGCTGTTACTGACGGTGTTGAAGCATTAAAATATTTAAAAAAAGAAGGCGAATATAAGGATGCTGTAAGACCTGACATTATCTTGCTCGATCTGTATATGCCAAGGATGGGTGGGCGTGAAACTCTTCAAGAGATAAGAAAAGATGATACTTTGGCAAATCTCGTCATTTGTGTCATGACTTCTACAGTTAATGAAGCAATGAATATGAATATAGATTTGATGCCTTATACCTTTTATATGAATAAGCCTATTGATGCAGAAAATTTTTTGGAACTTATGCACAAAGC
>JACMQJ010000752.1 GCA_014377055.1 Candidatus Sericytochromatia bacterium | reverse complement strand
TCTACTTTAAAGGGGGCATTATAACAATTCTATTAAAGGATTTGTATAGCTGACAATGGTAAAAGATTTCCACTTGATGGAGTTGTACCTATATTTCTGATTAATTTATCATCTTTACCTGAAATAATAGATAAGTTTCTACCAGCACTATTAGTCACATATATCATTTGACCGTTAGCACTAATACTAATATCAGAAGGAAGTTCACTATCTGTATTGGTATTATTTGATAATAATATATGCTTAATTAAAGTATTATTATTTAGATCAATCACTCCTACACTTGAAGTACCTTGATTTATTACATATAATCTTTTATTTTGATTATTTATTGCCATTTTGGTCGGTAAAGTTTGATCCTTAACTTCGTTATTGGTTAAAACTATAGAATTGGTAACAGAGTTAGTCTTGGTATCAAAAACAATAACTTTTGAATTGTTGCTATCAGAAATATAAAGCTTATCATTAAAAGTAATTATGTCTTGAAGTGAAGTTTTTTGACTGTTATCACCTAAAGATATTGAGCTTTGTTGAGTCCATTTACCATTATTATTTTTTAATATGTATAACTTACCACTATTTTTGTCTATTGTATAAAGTGTATTATTATCAGCACTTATAGCTAACTTAAATGGACTTGGTGAAATATTTGATGAATCATCTTTAATTGATACTACCTGTTTTGCTTTTGGTCTTGCTCTGTTTAAGATACTTAAAACAGTTATTATTCCTGATGTTTGGCTAACAACATAAGCTTCTGTTCCTGAATTATTAAATATAACATCACTTGGTTCATTACCTGTACCAATAGATCCAAGATTAACGATACTTTGATTATCTTGTTTATAATATGATGACAATGTATTATCTATCTGGTTAACAACCAAAATATGTGCTTTATCAGGGCTTACAGATAATGCTATAGGATTTCTACCGGTATTAATAGAGAGTTTTATTCTATTATCAGTTAAATCAAAAAGACTCATTTGATCACTTGTTGGTGAAAGGATTAAAGCATAATTACTAATATTATTAGCTGTTATTACGTCAGTTATTTTTTTTCTGGAAGATGTATTTTGATCTGTTGTATATGGTGCATTTGGATTGACTATATTACATGAAAAAAGTACCAGGCTTGTTAATAAAGAAAAAGATATTTTTGGATATAAATTTAACATATTATAATTAACTTCCTTATATATAATTTACTATATAAATTATAACTGAAAAAATGTTGCAATACCATAATAAAATTATTTCTTACTTTTAAAAGGAGTCCACCAATTCCATTTGCCCATCAAAATAACAAAACTAGGAACTAAAAATAATCTAACAATAGTGGAGTCAATAAATATCGCTGCAATTATACCTATACATATCTCTTTAATACCTGGTGATGTAGAAAATATTCCTGGAATAAAAACAACTAACATAATCAAAGCTGCTCCTGTAATGACAGAACCACTTCTTGCCAATCCTTCAATAACAGCTTCTTTAACATCATTAGTTTGTTCATAGCTTTCTGAGATACGACTTAAAATTAAGACTTCATAATCCATACTAAGCCCAAAGACAATACAAAATAACGTTAGAGGAACCATCGCTGTAACAGCATGATTAATAGGTGTATTCAAAATTTGGTGTAAATACCCATATTGAAAAATTAAAACGATGATTCCATAAGAGCTAAGTATTGGTAAAAAATTCATAATACTAGCTTTTATAGGTAAAATAGCAGATTTCATGTAGAAAAATAATAATATATAGATACTAACAAAAATGATAAAAAACATTTGTGGCATATAGTTATATAACTCATTAGTAAAGTCTTTGGCTCTTGCAGTCATACCACCTACATAAATATCATATTTACTATTTTTATTAAACTCTTTTACGTATTTAATTATTTTATGTGATGATTCAATATCCATTAAGCTTTTTTGAAACACTTTTATTAGAGTTATGTTTTCACCAGTATTTATATTAACCATATTTTGTATTTGAGTATTTTGTGAAATTAAACCTAATGGATAAAGTGAATTGTACAGAGTAAAATAATCGTTTTTAGAAAATTTTTTATTCCATGACGTGATACTTTGTACAGATGACACATTTGGGTTATTTTCTAAATATTTTGTAAAATCATAAACAAAAGAAATGAAATCCTTCGTATAAATTATTTCAGATGATTTTATAGCTATTTCTATAGGTATTAGCTCACCACCCCAATTATCCTTTTCAAGTAATTTGTAACCTTGCATAGATTCTGAGTCTGATGGTGCTAATGTTTGTGAAGGTTCCCATAGCTTTATATTATAGACAGGTAGAGCAAATAATAATAAAACTGATAATGATAATATAAAATATCTTTTAGGATGCTCGACTACATGAGAAGCAAACTTTCTCCAAATCAAATAATTATCACTATTTTTTAAATATTTAGCTATAAATCTTGGTTTATCAAGTAAGTTTTTTGTATAGATCAAAAAAACTGGTAAAAAGATAACAGAGTTAATAAATGAGATAACTATAACTATCAATAAATTTTTTACTACTATTTTACTTGATGAAACGTC
>JACMQJ010000026.1 GCA_014377055.1 Candidatus Sericytochromatia bacterium | reverse complement strand
ATCAAAAGTTACCCTGACAAACATCCTTTTGCCACAGATCTTGATATTATTGGTAATAACTCATTGTATAGATTATTAGATATTTCTGTTTCGGAAGATGGTAGTCAAACTCTACTTAATTGGCTTCTTAATCAAAATCCTAACTTAAAAGAGATTGAAAAAAGACAAAGTATAGTCAAAGAATTAAAAGAACTAACTCATTTTAGAGATAAACTACTTTTAAAAACTTTTTTACTTAGCTCAAAATCATTTCAAAAATGGCAAGGAAAGAGAGTCCTTAATTGGGTTAAGCAAAATAATGATACCAAAGAAATAAAAAAAGTTTTGAATATTGCCTCTGTTATGGTTATTTCAAATTACTTACTCTACTTTATTAGCTTATTTAATATTGCTCCTAACTTATGGAAAATATCTTTTGTTATATATGCGATTTATTTTTTTATGAATGATAAATTTGCCAAAGAATTCTTTAAAGAAGCGATTGATTTACAATTTGAATTAAGAAAATTAAATGCTATTTTGGGTTATTTAGAAAAATTTAATTATGGTAAAAATAAAAATCTAGCTGAGTTTTGTCAACCATTTAAAGATGAAAAAATTAAACCATCTAATTATTTGAGAAGAATTAAAAATCTTGTAGCCTCTGCTAGTATTCAATCTAATCCTATGATTTGGTTAATGAGTAATGCTATATTCCCTTGGGATTTCTTTCATGGCTACAGACTAAAAAAATATAAGTCAGAAATTGCTGATATTATTCCAATTTGGTTGGATAAAGTTTTTGATCTCGAAGCAATGATTTCATTAGCAAACTTTGCAGATCTTAATCCAGATTATATTTTTCCTGATTTAGTTGAAAAAATTGAAACCCAAGATCATTCACAGTTTAATTTTAAAAATATTTCTCATCCATTAATTGAAGAGAATAAAAAAGTAGCTAATGACTTTTCTATGAAAAATATAGGTGACAGTATTATTATTACTGGATCAAATATGGCTGGTAAAAGTACATTTATGAGAACATTAGGTATTAATTTATCATTGGCTTATGCCGGTGGAGTGGTTAATGCAGATATTTTTGAAACAAGATTATTTAGAATATTTACTTGTATCAAAGTTAGTGATTCTGTAACTGATGGCTTATCGTATTTTTACGCTGAGGTAAAAAGATTAAAGGAATTATTAAATGCTCTTGAAAAAGAAGATAATTTACCATTATTTTTCTTAATTGATGAGATATTCAGAGGCACAAATAATAGAGAAAGATTGATCGGTAGTCAGTCATTGATTCAAGCACTCACCAAACAAAATGGTATAGGATTAATCTCAACTCATGATCTAGAATTGGTAAAGCTTGCTGATACAATATCAGAAATAAAGAATTATCATTTTAGGGATGAGATATTAGATGATAAAATGATCTTTAGTTATAAGTTGCATGAAGGACCTTGTCCAACAACTAATGCACTAAAAATAATGAGAATTGAAGGATTACCTGTATGAAAAACGAATATGATTATGAGGATGACTTAGCATTAGAAGAAGAAATTGAGTTAAAGCCTCCTAGTATGTATAAAGTAATATTTCATAATGATGATTATACGTCTATGGAATTTGTTGTTTTTGTCTTAAGAGAAATTTTTCATAAATCTGAGATAGATAGTAATAAAATAATGCTTGAAGTACATGTAAAAGGTACAGGAATTGTTGGTATTTACACTCATGAAGTAGCAACTACAAACGTTTATCTTGTAGAAAAACTTGCAGAAGAATATGAGTATCCATTCAGAGCAAGTATTGAACCAGTTTAATGAAAATAAAGTTTTTTTATCAAGAAGGTTCAAATTGTTCAAATAGAGTAAAATGGGTTTTGGATTATAAAAAAATAGATTATAAGATTATTGATAGTTCAAAAATATCTACTGAAGAATACAAAAAAGTAAATCATCTTTTACGAATACCTGGAATGTTGATCGATAATAAACCTTTAAGTGAGTCTATGGTTATGTGTGAATTTTTGGAATCCTCTTTTTCTGAGAATCCTCTTTTACCTAATGAAAACTTTGCCAAAGCAAAAGTAAGAGAAATTTGTGAAATAGTTAATGCTACTATTCATCCTGTGCAAAATCCTAAAATAGCATTATTTTTTGTGCCTGAATTAAATGATCAAGAAATAAAATTTTATAGAGTCAAATGGATTAGAGAGAACTTAGAAAAATTATTACCGATACTTTTTTTAGAAAGTAACTTTGCTTGTGGGACTGCTTTTACATTAGCTGATATATTTGTGATTTGTATTTATGGTAAGGGTCTTGCTATGGGTCTAGATACTCATACTTTTCCTAAACTTAATAGTCATTTGAATCATTGTTTTACTTCTGAAAATATTAAAGATAGTTGTCCTTTGTATAATGATTTGCAAAAATATTTCTTATATTCATAAATGGACTAAAATTATTTATATCAAGTAATGTAGTATGTAATTACGAAAACATATCAAATTGAAATAATTAGGCCTAAAGCTAAAAAATTTGTTGAATAGCTTGCTAAACTAAATCTTATAAAAATAAAAGAAATTAATAAACCCAAACAATAACTTAAAAACACTTTAAGTAAATTATGTCCCAATAAAGATAATGTAGACTTAAACTAAATAATAAAAGAAGTTGAGATAGTAAGAAAATCTAATATGGATTCAGTTTAATTTCTAACAACTTCCCAAGCCTTAATATTAGAATTATCGTTGAGTAATTTTACATCTTCATAGGATAATTTTTCTTGCTCAAGAATATGAACCCAACAAACATCTCTTTCGGAGTCTAATTGTCTATAAACATCAATGTAGTCAAGGTTAGGAGATTCATCATATAATTTATATTCATCTTTGTAGTATATTTTTACTCTCATTTTATTAGCTCAAATATAATTGTATATTCTAATTATATAACCTAAATTCGCAGAAAATAGATTTTAAAAAGTAAAGATTATATTAAAATATGTTTTTTGATAATATTTGAGCTTATTTGTCTTTATATAAAGATTATATTGTCAAAAAATATCTTAACATATTATTTCAAGTAGGATATCCAACATAACTTTTGCTAATTCTGCAAGAATCATATTTTTCTTCAAAATTAACTCCGTGCTACCTTTGATCATTCTTAGCTCATCAAGTGTCAAAGATATTGATTCTCTAAGCTCAGGAATGATTTTACTATTATCCTTATAATCAGGAAGTTGTTTTGCTGACAAAGAGTTTTGAGCTAGTTTTAGAAGTATTTCACCTTTTTTTATTATTACCTCGTCTTCACCTTTCATATTTTTTATTTCAGCTAGAGAAGATAATGTTATTTCACTTATTTGTAATAATAATGATTTGTTATCTGTCAAAATTTTTGTTTTTTGGATTGTTAAAGCTTTAGGTTTAACTTCATTTTCGACATTAGATGTCAAAAAACCAATTGTAAGTTTGGATTTGGGTGATTCTAAATCTACAAGTGAAAGAGAAATCATATTTTCTGATATTTTAGAACCTTTGCCAACAGTTATTCTTGGCACACCCATGTTATAAATTAATCCCATATCTTCAAGTTTTGTTAAAGCTCTTCCAGTTATCATATTATTTAATTCAAGTAAAGCACTCTTGGTCATTTCAGAATCGAGATCCATTGGCATTAAATCACCAATCATAACCTTGATTGTACTTTCTATAAATTCTTTATCCATAAAATAATAAACTTTACCATTAAAATTATTGCTTTTTAGTTCCAAATCAACTGTTATATCGGATAGAGTATATTCTGTTTCAATACTACTTATTTGACTAACACTTACCTTAGTATTAAACAGTTGTTCAAAAATATCTTTTGCACCCAAATAAAATGGTGTTATAAAGTCAAATTCAACATTCATGTAGTTTATTTCCTATAAATTAAAGTTCTATATTTAGATAAAATTACTGCTTTTGATCAAAAAATAAAAATATATTAGTTAATAATAAAATTACGATCATTCACACAAAAGTATTCTACCAAAAAATTAGTAATGAAAAAAGATTGATAGCTAAATTTATATCATAAAACTTTTAATTGACAAAAATATTATTTGATAGTATGCTTTGAATATATATATTTTAAATTCAAAATATCTAAACTTTAAAAGACATGAAAACAACTAAAAAATATGGAGAAAAAATTGACCTTGCATTAAGTATGTGGGTTAAACTTGCTCGAGCATTTTCTGTTTTTAACAAAAAGACTGTTGATCAAATAAGAACCTTTAATCTTACAGAGCCTCAGTTTGGTGTGATCGAATGTTTAGGACATCTTGGTACTTTACCTATTGGTGATCTGTCTTCAAAAATGTTGATGAGTTGCGGAAACGCTACAGTTATTATTGATAACTTAGAAAAAGAAAATTTAGTTGAACGCATTAGAGAAAAGTCTGATAGAAGAGTTATAAAAATTGCATTAACTGAAAAGGGAAATGATTTATTTAATAAAATCTTTTTAGAACATGCTGAATATGTTGCTAAGTTAGCCTCGGTACTTACTGAATCTGAACAACAAATGCTTAGTATACTACTAAAAAAACTTGGACACTCTGTCAGAGAGATGGTATAAGAATATCTATTTTAAATTTAAATTGTAATAATTAGAATACTTTTAAGGAGTAACAATGAATAAAATGTTTAGAACACTTTTAACCGCATCAATTTTAATAGCCTCAGTTAGTACAACTGCTTTTGCTGATAATTATGTAGTCGGTCAAGATATTCACACCCAAAACAAAGTGAACTTCAATTCAAGTACTATGCTTGCTTCATTTACTGGAGTAACAGATAAAGTAGAAGGAAACGCCAATGTTGATCTAAAAAATCTAAAGAAATCATCTGGTGAAATAAAAGTTATGCTAGAAACATTAGATACAGGCATTGGCAAAAGAAATGAGCACATGAAAGGTGTACTTAACACAGCAAAAAATTCTTTAGCTATTTTTAAATTAAAAGCATTAAGAACAACATTAAAAACACTACCAGCTTACAAAACAGTTGTAGCCAATGCGAGTGGTGACTTAACAATCAATGGAGTAACAAAACCTGTTACAACATTACTTAATCTTACTTATATGCCTGAAAAAGATAAAAGCTATCGTCAAGGAAATTGGATTCATTTGACTACCAATTTTAATGTTAAATTATCAGATTATGGAATCAAAGCTCCTGGAATTATTCCATTAAAAGTAAATGATACAGTTGGATTAGT
>JACMQJ010000160.1 GCA_014377055.1 Candidatus Sericytochromatia bacterium | reverse complement strand
GTAGACCTAGCTCAAACTCAAACAATAATACTGATAAATTAGTAAGAGGCCCTACAGGTGGTGGTCTTGGTGGCGGAATCATTGTTGTTGATAACAGCGGTAATGTTTTATCCAGAACTAAATATGAATTGTATCTTGAAGAAAATTATCTAAAACAAAAAATACAAGTTGGTACTACAGATAAAAAAGGTAAAATTAATCTTGATGGTGATAAACTTTCAGACGAAATAATTAGTCGAATTAATGATGGATCAGATAGATTAATTGTTGAAGTCTATGATGTGTATGATAATAAAAGTGTCGCTCAAGCTAACTTATTTGTTAATAGTGATAATCAAAGCTCTTAATTTTTTAAAGACTTTAACTTTGGAATAATATTTTAGAATATTTATTTTAGTTAGCGTTAAGCTTGAGATTCTTCATTACACTACGTTTCATTCAGAATAACATTTATGCAGTTTGTCACTCTGAGGTACGAAGAGTCTTCTTTATTTTCATCACTTAGATTTTTATATAAGAAAAAAATATGTGTTAATGCCTTAACCCATTAAATCCATGATTCGTACTTTTAAAAGATTATTAGAACTTTTTTGTACAAGAGAAGAAAATAAAATATATCTATGTTAATCTTTCTTGAATCTTAGTCTTTTGGGAAATTTAGAGAATGCTTAAGTTAACAAAAATTGTAAAAGAATATACACATAGAAAAATACTTGACAATGTTGAGTGGTTTATTAGTCCTACAGATAAATTAGGTCTTATAGGACCTAATGGTGCTGGTAAAAGTACATTAATGAAAATACTGGTAAAACAAGAAGAATTTGATAGTGGAGATATATATATTGCTCCTGGAACAACCATAACTTATTTAAGCCAAGAATTACCTGCGTTCAAAAAAAGAACTTTAATTGATGAAGTAAAAAATACCTTTCCTGAAATTGTTGCTTTACAAGAAGAATTCAATAGAATAGAAGAAAAAATGCAAATTGAAGTTTCCAATGATAAGCTTGAGTCAATGGTTATGAGATATTCATATATTCAAGACGAGCTTAATCGCCTTGATGCCCAAAACCTTAATATTGAGCTTTATAAAGTTATAAAAGGATTAGGATTCTCTGAAAGTGATTTTGAAAAACCTTTAGGTGATTTCAGTGGTGGTTGGCAAATGAGAATAGCTTTAGCTAAATTATTATTAGAAAAGCCGAATTTATTACTACTTGATGAGCCAACCAATCATCTTGATATAGAGGCTATTGAATGGTTAGAAACTTATCTAAGAGATTATCAAGGAGCTGTCTTATTAGTTTCTCATGATCGTCGATTTTTGGATCGAGTTGTTAATAGAATTACAGAGCTTGAACATGAAAAATTATTTGACTATCCAGGTAATTATTCTAATTTTGAAATGCTCAAAGAAAAAAATCTGGAGTCATTAATATCAGCTCAAGAACGTCAAGAAAAAGAAATAAAAAGAATGCAGGTTTTTGTTGAAAGATTTAGAGCTAGTGCTACCAAATCAACACAAGCAAAAAGTAGAGAAAAAATGATCGCTCGAATCGAAAGAATCGAAATACCTAAAGATTCTGATTCAATACATTTTAAATTTCCTACTCCTCCAGCATCAGGTAAAATTGTTTTAAAATTAAAAAATCTAAAAAAAGAATTTGAAGAGAATAAATTGTTTGATTTAAAAAAAGATGTTTGGGTTGAGCGTGGAGATAAAATTGCCATACTTGGTGGTAATGGTGTTGGCAAAACAACATTGATGAGAATAATTATTGGTAATGAAGCCCCAACAACAGGAGAGGTAGAGTTAGGACATAATGTCATCTTTAATTATTTTGCTCAAAACCAATCAGAAAAATTAAATATGAATAATACTGTTATCGATGAAATTTATGATGTTGTCCCAGAATACACATTAACACAGGTGAGATCTTTATTGGGACGATTTTTATTCAGAAATGAAAAAGCATTTCAAGAAGTTCATACTCTCAGTGGTGGTGAAAAGAGTCGTCTAGCTATGGCAAAAATGCTACTTAGCTCCACTAACTTAATCTTGATGGATGAACCTACCAATCATCTTGATATACCTTCAAAAGAAGTCTTAATCAAAGCTCTTCAAGAATTTCCTGAAACATTTATTGTTATTTCTCATGATCGTGATTTTATTGCTCGTACTTGTAACAAAATATTTGAGCTAATTGATAATGATATAAAAATATATGAAGGTAATTATGACTTTTATCTTGAAGAAAAACAAAAAGAACTGAATAAACAAATAGGTATTGAAATAATTAAGTCTGAAAAGGAAGAAGCAACTAATCAATTATCTAAAGGTTATAGATTAGATCAAAAAGAAAAACAAAAAATGTTAGCAAGTATTGAAAAGAATATCATTAAAATAGAAGAGAGAATTAAGTTTTTAGAATTAGAGCTTGCTGACCCTGAAATATATAATAATTCAGAAATGGCAATTAAGTTAAATACTGAATATAATGTTCTAAAATCTGAACTAGAACAAAAATATGTTAAATGGGAAGAACTAGCAATATGATGAGTCAAAAACCTATCAGTGAGTATTCTATTTCTGAGCTAGTACAAGCTAAGTTTTTAGAATTAAGAGATAATAAGATGAGTAAATACTTCTTTTTATACTTTTTGCATTTGATGGGTTTTCTTGATTATAGTGAAGAAAAAAATGTTTGTACCTATTCTAAAGATAACACTATTTTTAAAGTTGAAATGCCTGTGATCGATTCTCATGAAAAATATTCTGAGCTAGAAAGATTACATAAAAATCTCGAAAAATTCTTTAATACCCTAAAAAAGAATTATGAAAGTGAATTAAATTATGAAGCTATGGAGATACATTTATTAGATGATTTAAATTAAGACTATTAGAAATTATTAGTCAGGTAATTTAACAATGTTTAGCCAGTACTTTGCTATTGTTTCAATTATTTCCATAAATCTATCAAAATCTATTGGCTTGATTATATATGAATTAACGCCAAGGCTATAAGATTTATTAATATCAGACTCTGAGCTTGATGTCGTTAGCATAACAACAGGTATATTTTTTAGATTGGTATCTTTTTTTATTTCTTCAAGTACTTCATGACCATTCTTTTTGGGTAAATTGAGATCAAGTAAAATAAGACTAGGTACATTACTATCAATATATTTACCTTGATGTTTAAGATAATCTATAGCTTGAATTCCATCGCTCACTATTTGAAGTGTATTTAAAAGACCAAGTTTTTTAAAACAAAGTTTTATCAAACCTATATCTCCAAGGTTGTCTTCAACTAAAAGAATATCCATAACTAATTATTTTCACTTTCAAATAGATTTTTGTATATAATAACTTAAAATACTTAGTCTTCAATATAGAAGAAGAATTTATTTTATAATTAACAAATTAACTTATATTATAAGGGAGAGTTGTATTAATGCAACAGTCAAAAGTTTTAATATTTTCTCATACACATTGGGATAGAGAGTGGTATAAGACTTTTCAAGAGTTTAGAATGGGTTTAGTTTCTGTTATAGACCAAATTTTAAACTTATTGCAGGCAGGAGAATATGACTATTTTATTCTTGATGGTCAAACTGTAGTACTTGAGGATTATCTTGAAATAAGACCTGAGCTTAAAGAAAGTTTAGCTAAATGGATAAAAAGTGGTCGTCTGGTAATTGGTCCTTGGTATATTCTACCAGATGAATTTTTAATCAGTGGAGAGTCTATTATTAGAAACCTTTTGTTAGGTAAAAATATTGCTGAAAGTTTTGGTAAATCACAAACTATCGGATACTTACCTGATATGTTTGGTCATATTGCCCAAATACCTCAAATTATGCAAGGTTTTGGTATTGAAAATGCTGTTATTTGGCGTGGTGTTGCTCCAAAAAAATCAGTTTTTTTATGGGAGGGTCTTGATAAATCAACTATTACATCTGCACATTTAACTGATGGTTATTACAATACTTTTTTAATTAATTATAATAATCAAAAAAAAGATTTACAAGAACAATTAAAAAAGTTAAAAGATAATGCTTATAGTGATTTAATACTTTTTCCTAATGGTGGTGACCATCTAGCGCCAGTTGAACAAATAAAAGAAATTATTAATGACATGAATATATCTTTTCCAGATTTTAAATTTATTCAAAGTACACTTGAAGAATATTTTCACCAATTAAAAATTAATAAAGATGATTTAGAAATAATTTCTGGTGAATTAAGAGATAATACTGTTGAAAGAGGATATATTTTATCTGGAGTATTTTCTGCAAGAATCCCCTTAAAACAAAGAAATTATAAATTACAAAACCTTTTAACAAATTGGGTAGAGCCATTATCTTCTATTAGCTGGCTACTAGGTAATGATTATAATCAAGGTTTTATAAATCTAGCTTGGAAAAATCTTTTATTAAATCAACCACATGATAGTATTTGTGGATGTAGTACAGATCAAGTTCATAGAGAAATGATTCCTAGATATGATGCAGGTGAGCAAATAGCTAATAAATTAATAAATAATGCTATGACTAATATCGCTAACTCTCTTAATTTGATAAATGATCATTATTACTTAGTCTTTTTTAACACATCAAATTGGGCTTTTAATGGTGTACAAGAAGTTGTTATCGACTTTTTAAAATCAGAAAATGTTGAATCATTTAAACTTGAAGATCAACAAGGAAATGAAATTTATTATCAAATTATTGAAAAAAATGATCTCAAAACATTTATTTCAGAAATTAATGTTTTGCCTGACTGGATAGATATAAGAAGGTTTAAAATTGTTTTACAACTTAATAACCTTAATTCACTTAGTAATAAATATTTAAAAATAGTACTAAATGAAAATAATAAATCTATCGAAAAAGAATTTGTCCATATCTCAGATAATACAATTGATAATGATTTGGTAAAAATATCTGTTAAAGATAATTATCTTCAGTTAGAAAATTTATTGACCAAAGATTTATTTAAAATAAATTCATTTGAAAGCTCAGGTGATGCAGGTGATGAGTATAATTATTCCCCTCCCAAAAATGATTTTAAATCAAAAGCAAAAATAGTTAGTGCGGAAATTTTTGCGAATAATAATTTGGAAGCTACTCTTAAGGTTAGTTATGAATTAAAAACATCAAAAGAATTAGCAACTGATAGAGAGAACTTTGTGGATGAAAAAGTTAATAATTATATTACCAGTTTTATCACTCTCAAAGCTAATGATGCAAATATCTACATTAAAAATATCGTAAATAATCAAGCAAAAGATCACAAGCTTAGAGTTAATTTTAGTAGTAATCTAATGAATAAAAATGATGATTTAGAATGTAATTATGATACAGCTTTTGGAATTATGAAAAAAGATGTAGTTGCTAATAATCGTAGCTACGATGTAAAAAAATATCAAGAACGAATAGAAGAAACTTTTGCTATACAAAATTTTGCGGATCTCAGTGATAATAAGTCTGGTATAACTCTTACAACAAAAGGTTTACCAGAAGTTGAAATAGTTAGTGAAATAAATCAACAAGAAGAATATTATCTATCATTAACACTACTAAGATGCGTTGGTTGGTTATCACGTGATGATCTCAGGACTAGAGGCGGTGGTGCAGGTCCATCATTTGCAACTCCAGAAGCCCAAGATTTAGGAGTTAATGAATTTGAATATATTTTATATGCTCATAATAAATCATTTATTGAATCAGATTCATTAATTAATTCGTATCAGACTGCTATAGGTATAAATTATTTACAACATAAAGCAAAAGATAAAAGCAAAATTAGTATTGATGATTCTATAATAAAGTTATCTCCAGAAAATCTAGTTATCAGTACATTGAAGCGTTCAGAAAGTCAAAATGGTATAGTTTTTAGATTTTATAACCCTATGGATTATATTCAAGAATATGAAGTGAAAACTAATGATAATTTTGAATTTTCAAAAGCTTTTTTGGTCAGATTGGATGAAACCATAATAAGTGAGCTAATACCTAATAATAACTCTTTTAGAGGTGAAATAAAGCCATATCAGATTATCACAATAGAATTTAAAAATATTTAAATATTTTTTCCTGACTAGATGTAAATGCTTTTATTTGTACTTATTAATTTCTAATGATGCAAAATAGGGTAGAAATATTTTGTTATGTACAAACAGTTTTTTATAAATATCTTTACCATCTATGAAATCACAGAATGAAACATTTATATCAATAACATAACTGTTCATGCTTATTAAATTTTTCCTAAATATTTATTCTTGCTTTCCTGCCATACTTCTTCAAGATTCATTCCAGTTTCTTTAATAGATTTTTCTATTTCATCAGATAAATATTTCAGTTTTAATAAAGAAATAGATTTCTCTATATAATCCTTTATTGAGCTAAGACCTATTACTTTGGCAATTTAATCATCAATTTCAAAAGAAATAACACTCATTTTATTGTATTTTTACCAATTATTCTAATATCCCTTGATCAAAACCAGTTCAGTTTAATTAATTAAATTACTAATGTCTTCATCATTGGTTTTTCTTTTAAAACTATGGCAGTTAGTTGCAGGACTATTTTAATAAAGATCGAAAAGGTTGCCTAGATTTGCTCTACAACCAGTCATAAAAGCTGATAAAGCAATAG
>JACMQJ010000751.1 GCA_014377055.1 Candidatus Sericytochromatia bacterium | reverse complement strand
TTTAGATACTGTAATAACATTTCCAGATCATTGACTCTTTGTTCTAAAGAATAATCATAGTTATCATCAGAAGGCTTATCAGATAATCCACAGCCGATATGATCAGGAACAATACATCTATATGAACCTTTTAATGAATTAACAAGATTACGATAATAAATAGACCATGACGGATTACCATGAACCATGACAACTGGATCTCCTTGACCTTCATCAAGATAATGATATTTTATATCAGTTAAATCTAAATACTTCCCTTCAAAGGGATAAATATCTTTACTAATTTTTAAATCTTCTATCACCATAATATTTCCATCATTGAACAATTAATACCACTACCAATACCCATCAAAGCAACCCTATCACCTTTTGAGATTCTGCCTGCTTCATTAGATTTTGATAAAGCAATAGGAATAGCTGCAGGTCCAATATTACCAAATTCAGGATAAATAGTATAAACTTTTTCTAAGCTAACATTTAATGCTTGTGTTACTTTTTTAGTATGATTTTCACTTACTTGATGAAGAATATATTCATTTATTTGTTTTTCACCCCAATTAAGCTCTTTAATTGCTTTTTCATGGGTTCTCTTTACTAATTCAATACCTGAAACTAATAACTTGGCCGCATTTGTAGTCATCTTATCCACTTGACCTAAGCATAAGTTACTATTTTCGGTATCAGAAAGGCTAACACATCCAACAACTTTATGACCATCAGGAGCAAGGTCTGAATGTGCTAAGACCATAGCTGCAGCACCAGATCCAAGAGTTAAGGTTGCAAAGTTACTTTTAAAGGTTTGTTCATCACAACTAGTTTTAATCAATGTTTCGATAGTATTTTCGGTAATAAATTTGCTACTTTCACCATTAACAATTAGACCATATTTTATTTGACCAAGATCAATCATATTGCCAATAACTTGTATAGCGTTTAAAAAAGCCAAGCAAGCATTACCAATATCAAAATTTAGGCATTCAGGTTCAAGCTTAAGATTACCATGTACCATGGCAGCTACTGATGGTTCAATGTAATCTTTGCTAACAGATGTATTAACTATAACTCCTAATTGTGATTTATCTAGTCGAGCATTTTCTAAAGCTCTAACACCAGCTAGAGTAGCTACTTCACTGGGCATAACACCTTGATCCCAAAATCTTCTTGATTTGATCCCTGTTAAGCCTTCTATGATATTTTTCCTTAGATTTAGACGCTCTAAAACAATTGACAACTTACTTTCCAAAAACTCTGATGTCACTACATTTGGAGCATCAAGATGTGACATACCCATAATGGAAACATTTTTAAATAACATTAATCTTAATTCCTTAAATAACTCTTGATATTTAACTAAAAATTTTTAATATCATTAAAATCTTAATTATATTAAAAAATAATAAGCTTATCTGATAGAGATTAAACTTATACTTGTATCAGTTTACAACTTTTGATATTAACTTTACAACTCTAACTCTGACATTAAATAAAAAATTATGTTAAATTGTATTTGATTTTTTTATGTATATTTACTTTTGATATACACAGATACAAAAGGACTTAACGGTATAAGATGCTTGCAGACAGACAATTAGAAACATTTAATGAAATATTATCAGATTCAAAAAAATTACCAATTAGTGATGATCAGTTAAAAGCATTTGCCAAAGAGCTTGACAGTCTAAAAAAAGAAATAGAAGCAAAAATTGGTCAACAAGATGTTGACTATATCAAAACAGTCGCACAGATCTCTCAATATTCAGAAATATTAGGAAGAACTTTAATTCACTTTAGCAAAGATTTAATAAGTTGGTCAACAGGAGTATTTTTACTTTATATACATCTTATGTTAGACAATCTTGAGATTAAGCATCATGCACTACATGGTGCTTATGACAATCTTGATGGTGCTGAAAAGTTTCATTCAGATGTTTTTAAATCAGATTCTCCAGTAGATGAAGAATCATGGAAATATAGACACAATCATCTACATCATTCTTATACCAATCAAATTGATAAAGATCCCGATGTTACCTTTGGATTTTTTCGTTTTACAGAAAAAATTGATAAGCAATTCTTTCATTTATTTCAACCACTATTATTAATTTTAAACGCACTAGGCTCAGATCATAATCTAAATCTTGTGTCAACAGATCTATTTAGCTTTATTAATAGAATCGCAATACCTGGATACGAAAAACTTAATTATGCTGGTGTCAAAAAAGAATATGATTTTATGTCTTTTCTTGACAGTACTAAAAATGCTGCACGTAAAGCAATTCCTTATATGAGTTATAATTTTTTATTATTTCCTGCTCTTGCTGGGCCTTTTGGAGCTTTAAAAGTTGGGCTTGGTACAACAACAGCTATGATTCTAAGAAATATTGTTAGCGGTGTTGTTTTTTATACTGGTCACATGACCGAAAATATTAAACATTATGATGTCAAACCAAAAAACAGAGCTGAATGGTATGTTCAACAAATTGAAGGTTCATCAAATGTAGACTCTGATAAATTATTCTCAATTATAGTTGGACATTTAAATTATCAGATTGAGCATCATATCTTTCCAAAGCTAACACCAAATAGATTAGATGAAGTTGCTCCAAGAGTCAAAGCTATCTGTGAAAAGTATGGAGTTAACTATAATATAGGTACACCATTTGAGCAAATAACCAGTGTATTTAAAAATGGTATTAAATATGCTTGGCTAATTAAATAGTATAACTT
>JACMQJ010000750.1 GCA_014377055.1 Candidatus Sericytochromatia bacterium | reverse complement strand
TAAAATATCTGGAAATATTTTACTGCCTAAAAAGTTGAGATATTTTTCTTTATAATTCATATTTTAATTTCTTTAGTCAAAGAGCTTTTATTTGCCAATTCATTATTTATTGTGTTTGACATTATTTGATTTTAATTTTATGTTTATCTTTAATTACCTTTATTTTATGATAATATGCAGAATTTAGCAAAAAGACAGTGGGGACACAGCTTAAGTGTCAAAGACTCAGCCGACATAATGATTGACTGGTGCGTTCGCGCACGCGATAAAAACATATTAAGAAAAAAGCCTCCACAAATATATTTCGCTTATGTCCTAGAAGATACTCCTCCCTTACAATATTTTCAAAATATAAGTCCTGTATTCAAATATTCACAAAAAGATGTGCCTTATATTGATCAAACAAGAGATTCATTGCTAAGATGTTTATCTGTTGCATTAAAAGCTCATTTTTTCTTGTTTCCCAACGATGCCGTATCACATGAGCCTTATTTTTTCGTATTACCTTCTTTGTTGGAGCCAAGCCAGACCCATTTTGGTCTTCTTTATAAGATACAAAAAGAAGATAAAGTTATTTTGGTTTGTGAAAAAAATTTAAAAGCGATGATTGAAAATGAGAATAATAAAGTAATTTTTGAATTTCCTACAGTTGTTATTGAAGATAGTTTTAAATGGTATCATATAAAAAACTGGTATAGGCTCAAACAGCAAGCTAATTTAGAAGGTGTTGAAAAGCCTTTGCAAAACAAAGGTATGGCTGAGTTTGCTAAAGACGCTCCCACACCAACTGAATTACAAAAATATGCTACATTGTTAGAGGTGCCTTATGAAATTAAAGATGCTATAAAACCTTTAGGTATTGAATGGTCTGCTAAAGTAAAAACTTGGTATTTACCAAAAGGTTTTGATGTAGATTCAGTAAAAGAGTATATTGAATACACTCGTAAAGAATGGCTAAGAGAAAATCCAAATGGTTTGGTGAAAGAGCAAAAACCTACATATTCTAAAAAAGATTTTAAAAACAATGATCAAAAAAAAAGTGAATCCTGATTTTGCTCAGTTTTTATTAAATAAATTATAAACCTATACAAAAAAACTTAAATTTTAACAGGCTTATCTTCATTTATATATTTTTTTGCTGGTAATTTATATTCCAATGCAGTCAGTCGTGATAACTCTTTTTTCGCAGGGTCCATACTATTGAAGAAAGTACATATTTCATTTTCTCTTCCAATTCCAAAGCAATCCAATATAATTTTTGCTGTGTCATCAAAAAAAATTAAGGCACTCAAAGGAATTTTTTTAAATTTTGCTAAATTTTTAAGTATCGTAATATTACTTCCAAAAATTTCAGTAATTTCTCTTTGATAGACAGAATTATTATCTACATCTTCTGCTTCAATAGTATATAAGAATTCAGATTTTCCCTTGAGTACGGGATGCTGTGGATAAAAAACAGGAGTATCTAGTTTAGATTTTATATATAAAATAATTTTATTGGTTAAAATGTTTCTGTCCAATCTAATTATTTTGCAACTAGGAATATAAAGATATTTATTCATTTTTATTTGCTATATCAAAACGGGGAAGAGCAACTCCAGTACCGTATACATACTGAATGCTTTCAATTCTACGAATTCCATAAGAGCCTATTTCCAACCCGTTAAGATTGATATCATAAGTACCGTCTTCCAGCATTACTTTTTCACATGGAATAATACTATTCATATTAAAAAAATTATAAGCATCTTCAATGACACACTGTAGATATTTATTTTCGTTGCCTGGTGAATAAATTAAAAGCTCTAGCTTCATGAACCAAGGAAAATGAGTTTTATCATAATTATCTACTCTAAAGCATGGACTAACAGAAAAATATTTACCTTCTGGTAATAAATTATTCAAAAGTAAATATATAAATCCTTGCTCTGCCGAGCCTACCAGTTCATGAGCTTGATTTTTAAACATGTCGTTATTATGAACAAAGCTTTTATCTATATGAGGCTTTGTGGTTTTGCCATAGTTCTCAGGAATAATCCAAGGAGTTTCTTTTTGTTGATACCCCAATGATGAGTAATAAAGGCATGCACGATGAAGAATACCCCAATCTATCAGAGGGTATTGTAAAAAACTATTTTCTAGAATAGATTTTTCAAACTGTTTTGGAAACTCTATGTCCATTGCGAAAAACTCTTTCTGTTATATCAGACATAATTATAAGATCATTTAACTCAAGATGATAGTTT
>JACMQJ010000749.1 GCA_014377055.1 Candidatus Sericytochromatia bacterium | reverse complement strand
TAATATTTATCCTAAAAAATAATTCGTTAAATACTAAGTTTTGGATATAATAATAATTTGTAATTTTAATGAGGCTGTTTGATGAACTATTATGAATCTAATGATTTAAGTAGATTTGCTGAAGTTGGAAAATTTAAAAAAGATTTAATGGATAAATTTTTTGAATATTATACGTCAGTTACTAATACTGACGGAGCATTGACCAAAAGAGAAAAATCTTTAATTGCTCTTGCTGTTGCTCATTCCAAACAATGTCCATATTGTATTGATGCTTATACAACTCAATGTTTGGAAACAGGTGCAGATCCAGACCAAATGACAGAGGCTGTACATGTCGCAGCTGCTATGGAAGCAGGTATTACTCTAGTACATGCTGTACAGATGCACAATGCTCTAGATAAAAAAGGTGCATTATGATTAAAGAAATCGAAGTCACTAATAAATATGACTTTGAAAGAACAATTAGTAAATTTGATCTATCAGTAAAACCTATCTCAATAGAAACTTTACAGATAAATATTACAAAACTATGTAATCAAGCCTGTCATCATTGTCATGTCAATGCCTCACCTATTAGAACTGAAATGATGAGTCGTAAAATAATTGATAAATGCTTACAAATACTTAGAGAAAATAAATCAATTAAAATGTTAGATATAACTGGTGGAGCTCCTGAACTTCACCCTGATTTTGATTATGTTGTTACAGAGGCGATTAAACTAAATAAGCATGTTATGGTCAGACATAACTTAACTGTTACCTTTGATGGTAATCCTCAAACTAAAGAAAAAAAAATGTATTTACCTCAGTTTTTTGCGGATAACAGAGTAGAAGTTATTTCATCATTACCATACTATCAAGAGTTCTTTACTGACAAACAAAGAGGAAAGGGTGTCTTTAAAAAAAGTATTGATGGTCTAAAAATTCTTAATTCATTAGGTTATGGTATTGATGGAACAGGATTAATAATTAATCTTGTCTATAATCCTGTAGGGTCGTTTTTACCTGCTGATCAAAAAGGTCTTGAGGATACATATAAAAGAGAATTATTCAATAAGTTTGATATTAGCTTTAATAATTTATATACCATTACAAATATGCCTATAAATAGATTTAAGACTCAATTAAAAAACTCAAATACATACGATGAATATATGGATAAATTATTAAGCTCATTTAATCCAAAATCAACTGATGGTCTTATGTGTCGTTCTCTAATAAGTGTAGGATATGATGGAAAAATTTATGACTGTGATTTTAACCAAATGCTAGATATACAAATAAAACATAAGCAATCCACATTTGATATTTTTGACTTTGATATGAACAAATTATTAAATAGAAAAATTGCTTTTGATTCTCATTGCTTTGGCTGTACAGCAGGAGCTGGTAGTAGTTGTACTGGAACTACTTCATAAATAAGGGTATTTAGATGAAATTTGAATTTAAAAATATTGATGATTATGACTTTCAGGATTTTTTATCAAAAGCCAAAGAAATTTGTCCTCACAAAAAACTAGACAAGTACAAAAGAAAAGAGTTAATTACATTTATTTATCAAAAAAGAGCTGAATTATTAAAAGATAAGTTATCAGAAGAACAAATAAAGCTTTTATTTTCTTTTGATGATGAAGATAATTTTAAAAGTATTTTTGATAAGGATTTTAACCCCCAAAATTTTATTATGGAGTTACCAACAACATTTTTAAATCAGACACAATCAGGAGCAATAATCACAATCGATCAACGAAAAATATCAAAAGGAGGAGGCTTAGGTAAATTTGTTTGTGATCATACCGCTAGGATTATCAACTCTTTTAAAGAATCAAAAATTTTTGATGATTTAATCTATACAGGCTTTATACATATACCAGAATTTCTTAAGTATGATCATTTAATAGATGTTTTAAGTATCTGTATAAATGGTATGTATGATAAATCTAAATTAGATAATTTTAGGGTTATGTTGACAGGTTTTATTAAATTTAATAATGTTAAAAATAATGCAAGCTCTGATTTTTTATTTGGTGATGGCATCTCTGATAATATTTCTTCTTATTGTTTTAAAGAGCCAAATGAGGAGGCAAATAAAAGATTAGATCAAATTATTGAACAAATTATGAAATTTGAAAGAGTTGAGCAAATAAAAATTGAGAATATTATAGTGGGAAGAAAATATTATTTTTATAATCACCGTAGTATAGAATTAATTTTAGTCCGATTACCTGTTGACACTAATATCAAAAGAGTAAATTATCAAGATAAAGATTTATCTTATCAACAATTTATGAATGAGTTAGCAGATAATGCTTTTGGTGATAGAGTGCAACATTTACTTTGGTATACAAATAAATTAACAAAGCCTAATGCAATTGTTAGCTTAGGTGTAAACTTGCATTTACCAAAAAATATTTATGAAATAGAAACAGATATATATGGATTAGATCCAAAACATTCTAAAGGTGTAAGACCTAGATATTATGGGCATCTAGGAAAAGGTAAAAATTATGATTTGGCAAACATATATAATAGACCTCTTGCATAACTAAAAATTATTTATTGCGAAGCTTGAGATCCTCTATTACACTCCGTTTCATTCAGGCTTGTACTGAGCTTGTTGAATTAACGACAATATCAATCTGAGGGACGAAGAGTCTTCTTACTTACATCAAGTTAGAATATGCAAGAAGTCTAATAAAGACTTAGGTGCTAATAACGCAAATAAAGACTAATAAATAAACTAATAAAAGTAACAAATTTTAAGTTAATTTAACCGAAATATAGTGTAAAATTTATTATCAGTTTTAGGAGGAATAATAACTTGGAAGCAAATAAAAATAGAATATATACAAATTTAGCATTAGGAGTCAGCCTAACTTTATTTACATGTTTTGCTACTTACCAATTTAGCAATGTTGTATTTCAGGGTAAAAGCTATGTGGCTTCAGTTAATGGCAAATATATAACAGCAATAGAATTAAAAGATAGGATGAATGCTGAAAAAGGCAAATATATAGCTCAAATGGGAACAGATTTTAAAACTGAACAGGGGCAAAAAACTTTTACAGAGCTTAGAAAAAACGTTCTAAAAGAAATGGTTTTAATCAAAGCAATTCTTGGTCATGCTGAACAAGAAAATGTCATAGTTACAGAGGAAACAGTCAAACAAGAAATTGATAAAATTAAGCTTAGTACATTTCATAATGACGATTCAGAGTTTAAAAAAGCTCTAAAAAAAAGTGGTATCTCAGCTGATGACTTACCAAAAATAATGAGAGAACAAATGATCTTAAAAAAATATGTTACCAAATTACTTGATGATAATGTTAAAGTTACAGATACTGACGTAAAAAATGAATATGTAAAAAATAAATCTCAATACACAACACCTGAATCAGTACAAGTGTCTGATATCTCAGTAGCAACCGAAGATGAAGCAAAAAAGATCTATGCACAATTAGAATCAGGAAAAGATTTCTCAACTTTAGCTAGACAGTTTTCAACTGATGCCCAAACAAAAGCAAAGGGTGGAGATATGGGTTTTTTTGCCAAAGGAGTTAAAGAACCTGCACTAGAAAAAGCTGCTTTTGCTCTACAAATAGGAGAAACAAGTCAACCAATCAAATTAAATGCAGGATATTATATTATTAAAAAAAATGGTTATCGTCCAGAAGCATTGATGGATTTTGATAAAGTTAAAGATGGAATAAAAAAGAGAATGGCTTCTGAAAAACAAAAAGTATATTTTGATACATGGCGTGATAAATTAATGAAAGACGCAGAGGTTAAGTATAACAAGGGTTATGAATCATATTCTTTTGCTCCTCCTGCTCCAGAAAAAAAAGAAATATCAAAAACTGATACAAAAACTACAGATACAACAAAATCAAGTGAGCCAGTAAAAACTGACGCAAAAGTTACATCTCCTGCAGATGCTACAAAAACTTCAGAACCAGCCAAAATGGATAAAAAAGAGCCTGTTGCAGCAGATACAACAAAATCTACAAAAACAGAAACAAACCCCAAAGAAGCTCCAAAATTAGATACCAAACCAGGAAATGCTGCTCCAACTACAGAAGGCAAAAAATAGATGTCAAAATCAAAAGTTCAAAAAATATCTCTTGATACAGATATTACTCGTTATGGATTACTCATTGTTGGTGTAATATGTTTGGGTATTATATTTTTTAGTATTTTTATGATCTATATAAGTACTCCACCAGAAAGAATTTATGCTGCTAGAGTCAATGGTAATCCTATTACACTTGATGAATATAATAAATCTGTTGAGAGAATGAAAAGTCAATATGGTCAAATGTTAAAAGTTGATTTTAATTCTCCACAAGGTCAAACAATGCTTGATGGTATCAAAAAAAATATGCTTGATGGATTAGTAAATAAAGAGATTATGTTTGAAGCTGCCAAAAAGATGAATGTTTCTGTTACCCCAACCGAAGTTGAAGATGAAATAGATGCAATTAAGAAAAAAAGCTTTAGTGGCGATGATAAACTTTTCAATGACACATTGAGACTCAATAGAACTACTTTGGGACAATTAAGAGAAAGTGTTGCTAAAGATAAAACTGTCGAAAAAGTAAAAAAAGCTGTTATTGATGAAAGAGTAAAAATATC
>JACMQJ010000748.1 GCA_014377055.1 Candidatus Sericytochromatia bacterium | reverse complement strand
TCGTTAGTCATCATATTCATATTGAGATTATGACCACCTTGATTTAATTGACCAGTGCTATTTAATGGGATTGAAGTCCCTACCATAATACCAGTTTTCACATTTTCGATTCCAAGTGGTACAGCAGCTCTAATCCAAGGAAATAAAGCACTAGAGGCATAACTTGATGCGGATGAACCGATTCCAGAAAAGTTAAGGTTACCACCGATACCCATGTCAAATCCATCAGCAAAAGCAGTTGTAAAGCTTAATCCAGGGATTAAAGCATTTGTAGGTGATGAGCCTGTAAATCCTGAGTCTAATCTTATCTGTGCCATATTAGTACCTTTTACATAAGGTTCAGCACTAAAACCATCGCTACCTGTCCAATTTACTACACTACCAGCAAAAGCGGAAGGTGCAGCTAAAATTGATGTTAATACAGCTGATAAAATTAATTTCTTGTTCATATTTGTTATCTCCATTTATTATTTAAAATTCACTTCGCTTATTTTATTAAGCTTTATTGCCTTACATTAATAAATATAACACACTGTATTTCATTTGTAAAGAGTTGTAACAAAAATATTTTTAGATTCTCATAAATTTATTATGTAAGAATGTATAAATTATTTGTGAAGTGTATTATAATTAGCATTTTATAAAATTCATTTATTATATTTTTTAGTAAGAAATTATGCAGATTGTAGATTTAATCAAGAAAAAAAGAGATAAACAAGAACATACTCCAGAAGAGTTAAAGTTTCTTATTGATGGGACTGTAGATGGATCAATCAAAGATTATCATTTGTCAGCATGGCTAATGGCTGCTTTTATACAAGGTTTATCAATTGAAGAAACAACTGAATTAACTAAGCTAATGGCTTATTCTGGTGATGTCTTAGATTTGTCATCTGTACCAGGTATCAAAATTGATAAACATAGTACAGGTGGAGTTGGCGATAAAGTTACTCTAGTTTTAGCACCTCTTGTGGCTAGTGCTGGTGTTATTGTTGCCAAAATATCTGGTAGAGGTCTTGGTCATACAGGTGGAACCGTTGATAAAATGGATGCAATACCAGGGTTAAGAACAGATTTAACTATTGATGAGTTTTTACACCAATTAAAAACTATTGGTATCTCTCTAATTGGACAAACACAAAATCTAACTCCAGCAGACAAAATATTTTATGCCCTAAGAGATGTTACAGGAACAGTTGAGAGCTTACCATTGATAACAGCATCTATACTATCAAAAAAGATAGCTGCAGGAGCAGACATAATTTTATTAGATATTAAATATGGATCTGGTGCTTTTATGAAAACATTTGAAGATGCCAAAAAATTATCAGAGATGTTGGTTACTGTTGGAAAAAAACTAGGTAAATCAGTTACTACAGCTATTAGCGATATGGATCAACCTTTAGGTTTTACAATTGGTCATACTCTTGAAGTAATAGAAGCAATCGAAACACTTAAGGGTAAAGGTCCTCAAGATTTAACAAAGTTATGTCTGAGATATGCAGCTATTTTACTTCATAAAGCAAAAAAAGTTAAAACTATTGAAGAAGCTGAAATTTTATTAAAAAAGAATATCTCAAATGGTAAAGCCATTGAAAAATTTAGAGAATTTATTGAAGCTCAAGGTGGTAATCCTGATGTGATCAATAATTACGATCTAATGCCCAAAGCTGAACATCATATTGATATACTTAGTGAGCATACAGGATTTGTCACTCAACTTAGTGCTATTGATGTTGCTGAAACAGCAAAATTATTAGGAGCTGGTCGTGATAGAAAAGAAGACAAAATAGATTTAGGTGTTGGTGTAGAATTAAAGATTAAGAGAGGTCAAAAAGTTAATAAAGGAACTCTTTTGGCAGTCTTACATGCCAATAGTCTTAAACACATAGAAAAAGCATTACTTTTAATTCAACATGCTTATGTAATAGGTGATAAAGCACCTCTTAATCCTCCACTAATTAAAGAAATTATTTCATAGTATTTTTATCTACTTATGATAAGGTTCATGATTAATAATTTTAAATGATCTATATATTTGCTCAATCAAAAATAATTGTGCCATTTGATGTGGTAAAGTCATTTTTGAAAGGGCAATTTGACTATCTGATTTGTTGATTACAGTATCTCCCAATCCTAATGCACCACCAATTATAAATGATATTTCGGAACAACCTTTATCTTGTAATTTTTGAATAAAATAGGCAAAAGTTGAAGAAGTGAAATGATTCCCTAGTTCTGTCATAGCGACTTTATAACTATCAACATTAACTACTTTTAAAATCTTTTCAGCTTCTTTATTTTTGATAATAAAATCAGGTTTTGATTCTATTATTTTTTCATCTGATAACTCAATTTTATTAAAATTAGTATAAGCTTTTATTCTTTTGCTATATTCATCTATTGCTTCCTTGAAATACGATTCTTTTACTTTACCAACAGTAATGATGGTTATTTTCATTACTGTTGTAGTTCAAGCTCTTCTTCAATATTAGGAATAGATTCATCGACTTTAACTTCTTCGATACTTTCTTCATCAATATTGACAGTTATCAAATCTCGATCAATTAAGCTGATTGCTTCAGTTAATCTTAACTTTAGACTACGATCTATTTCAGGAATATTTTTTAATTGATGCAATAAATCAATTATTCTTCTCATAGAACGAATAATATCACCATCATCAAGATGACTATTTTGTACTAAGGCTTTCCATGTAGATCCACTACCCCATGCTATAACAGTATGAACAATGTCAGGTTCAACATTAACTTCTTTATGAACGCCTTCAATATTTTGTATATGTTGCAATTCAGAAATAATTTTTTCGACATCTTTTATTTTATTTTTTACTTTTCTGGACACACTATCCATCAAACCAACGCTAGTTCTGCGTGGTTCATAGACAAGAGTGGATAAAACAGCAGCTATTTCTATAGAATCCAAATCACTAAATATTCCACGACTGACAAGTAATGAAATTGCTAATTCATTTTCAGCTCTAATATACGAAGTGACAAGACCATTTTCACTTGGTTTAAATTCACCAGTGCTATCTTGTTCTATTTGTTCATATCTTTCAAGAACATTCATAAACTTTTTAAAATCATGAATATATAACTCTTGTTGATGAGCTATAGAGTTTTTTATATCTGTAATATCTTGAGTAATATTCTTTAATTTTTTATGCTGATGAAGATGTTCATTCAAGATAGGACATAATTGGCATTCATGCTTTCTTAATTGTAAACGTAATTCATCCAATTTATCTATATCATTGAGAAGTGAACGAGGATATTCAGGTGCTTCTAACAAATTTAAATATTTTTTGTTTTCACTGTTATCAAAAAGTTTTTTGGCATTTTTCATTCTTAACCATTGTCCTGTTTTAATGTTGTAGGCATCAGCTAAGACATGTTCAGGAAGGGACGCACTTTTAACATTTTTTGAAACATACAGACATTGACTAGGACTTATTTTGGTAACACCTTTGTCAGTCATAACAATTAAGAAAAAGACAGGTTTTTCATAGTGCCTAGTTTTTTCTTTGTATTTAACAATCATACTCCCAAGAATTGGTTTATCATCATTGGCTTTAAAAACAATAATAGTATTTCTTTTGGCATGTTCAAGTTCATCTGATACTTTTTGACTATTTTTATCTTCAAACTGCTCTTGTGCTTCTCTTATTTTTAATTCTTGAGTTTCAATATTTGATCTCAAGGCTTCATAATCCAAAAGTGGCATTTCATCTACTTTTAG
Source organism: Candidatus Sericytochromatia bacterium (assembly GCA_014377055.1). Classification (GTDB taxonomy): domain Bacteria; phylum Cyanobacteriota; class Sericytochromatia; order UBA7694; family JACMQJ01; genus JACMQJ01. Next base: position 2,190 of record JACMQJ010000748.1, on the reverse strand, counting down.
GTCAGGTTTATATGTACATGGAACCATTGACGCTCCAATTTGTTTTTGTTGTCTTTCTAGCTCAACTCTTAAATCAATGATGTCTCTATTACTAAGGTATTGACCAAAACTTCGCTTTAGAATATCTTTAATATCTTCCATTCTAAAATTTTTGAGCAAATTAAGGATCATATTGTATGAAAGAGTAAAATTACTAACGATTGGATCAGGTGGAGCTTTTACTAATCTAAATGCTTCTGAATATGGTTCTCTTTGATCATTAACTACTACACAAAAACCTATTTTATCCTTGCCTCTTCTTCCTGCTCTACCAGTCATTTGCATAAATGAATTTGCTGAAAGTATTTCATGACCAAAATCGCCTCTTTTTGATAATGTGCTGATAACACTAGTCCTAGCAGGCATATTAATTCCAGCCGCTAATGTTTCAGTCGCAAAAACAACTTTTATGAGATTTTTTTGAAAAAGTATTTCGACAAGATGACGTAAAATAGGTACAAGTCCAGCATGATGAACAGCAATACCCTCAGGTAATGCACGTAACAGCTTTCTAGTAATTGGACTAGTATCAACTAATGATGGATTATCTTTAGCTACTTTGTTAACTACTTCAAGAATAGCCGCTTTTTCTTCTTTACTCGTTAATTTTATTTTTTGATCCAAACAATCAGTTAAATTAAGATCACATGATTTACGACTAAAAATAAAGTAAATTGCAGGCAAAAGATTTTTTTCATGTAATTTACTGAGAACGTTAACGGGATTTATTCCTTCTTGAGCTCTTGTTCTTCTGTGTCCACCAAAAGTATCTCCACTTCTCATCAGCTTTTGATTTGCTCCTCCTTCACTATTGAGCAAAGGGTAAAGTTTTTGATTGGTATAATAGATATAATCTATAGGTACAGGTCTTTCTGGATGTTCTATAACAACTACATCATTATGAATTGAGGAGATCCAAGCGGCTAAGTCTTTTGCATTAGCAATAGTTGCTGAAAGTGCCACAAAAAGTATATGCCTTGGGCAATGTATTAAAATTTCTTCCCAGACTGTTCCTCTATCACGATCATTCATATAATGGCATTCATCAAGAACAACATACATAACATCATCAAGTCTTCTAATATCTTGATAAAGAATGTTTCTCAATATTTCTGTAGTCATAACTATGATTGGTGCGTCAGGATTAACTGAGGTGTCACCTGTAAGTAAGCCAACGGATGCTGTACCATATTCTTCACATAAATCCCTAAACTTTTGATTACTCAAAGCTTTTAGAGGTGTTGTATATATAGTTTTTAAGTTTCTATCAAGAGAATCAAAAACTGTAAATTCAGCAATCAGAGTTTTACCTGATCCTGTTGGTGCTGTAACCAAGACCGATTCACCTTTAATTAGACATTCACAAGCATCTATTTGAAATTTGTCTAAGGGAAAAGGGTATTTTTTTTGAAATTGTGTAATTAAATTATGCATTAATTATTTATTATTTATTCCTATTTAATTTGTTAGAGATATAATTTTTTATATCTGACTTTCACTTTCAAGTCTATTTACTAACTCTATATATGATTCCATTGCTTCTTCTCTAAGCATTCCTTGGCGTAAGTTCCAGGCATCGTATTTTGCACCACCTTTAAGATCGAACATTCCAGGTCTATTACCTTTTATGTCACCCTCAGTAGCTTGCTTATACAGTGAATATAAATCAAGAAGATTATTATTTGATTGATGATCTAATTTTTTTGATCTTTGTTGAGCGTCTAAAAATTTATTCTCTAAATCCATTTCTCTAATATTTCTATTGTAAACCAACTGTATTAAAACTGATATTCAAGAAGTATTGCTTAAATGATAAATGCTTAATATTAAATAAGTCTGATATTATCTCCACAAGCTCTAATTCTCATTGTTTATACAGTATTAACTATCAAAAATTTTTATAGTTTTGTTATTACTATTTTTAAAATTATAACATAATATCTCAAACATACACCTTGATTACTACATAAGTTCATAGTAATTGTTAGCTATATATAGTCTATTGATATATAATTTGGCTTGAGCAAAAAATTATTTTTACAACTAAATGATGTGGAAAAAAAATAACAATCCAAAATTAAAAAAAAATGAGATCGATCTTTGGTTAATATCCACAAATGATTATCTTGATAATTTGTCTGATTTTTTTTT
>JACMQJ010000003.1 GCA_014377055.1 Candidatus Sericytochromatia bacterium | reverse complement strand
TCAGCATTTTTAGAGAAGTTAAATGAACCAGTAATAACTATACTATCATCAATAATCATGGTTTTATGGTGCATTAAGGCTTGATTACCATCACCTTTTACAAAAATCTTATTTTGCTTTAGTGAGTTATAGATAGAATATTGGCTGATTAAACAACTATCAAGTATACCTTCAACTTGAAACCCAGGTGTATTTTTCTTTTGCTCAAGAATAGCCGCCATATCTGTATCAGTAAATGAGAATGCCATAAACTTGATACTTTTTGTTGATTTTTGTAGTTCAGCCGTAATAGCTTCTTTAGTTCCACCACCAGGTGAAAAGAAAGTTTTGATAGTTGTTTTATCATTTAAAGTAACCAAAGGATTTGGTATTTCGTGTGGATTAGCTACAAATAATCCTTGCTCAAATAATCTTTTGAATTCAGCATTAAAATTTTGAGCGAGTTCAGGAGAATTGACCATAACAACATTATTATTATCTCTAAACATAGCATTTGTGGTCAAATTGTATGAGCCTGTCCAAACCCATTTATTGTCAACTATAATAAACTTATCGTGCATAAAGGCACCTCTGTTACCATCATCATGTACAGGTATTCCTGCTGATTTTAAGCTTTCAGTTGCGGCTCTTTGTTTTGTTGGATCTGTTTTATCTTTTAGATTATCTCCATCAGTAACTATTCTGATTGTAACGCCTCTTTTTTTTGCTTCAATAAAAGCATTGGTTGCGTCAGGATCATCTATATCAAAAATGGCTGCATCAATACTAGTTTTAGCAGAAGCAATTAAGCTATAAAGGAATTTATCGGGATTGTTAGCATCAGCGTGAGCTATAGGCTCATTATCAGCAAATAAACCTTTGTAATCATTATTAAAAGCAGCATAAATAGGCAATGCAGGTAAGCTACGAATACCAGATAATTTTAATTTATTGGTATTCCTTCTTGATTTAGGCTCATTTCCTCTTTCATCACCTTCTACGATCCCATTCGCTCTTTCAATGGAAGCGTTAGAGCTATAAATCGATGCACTAGAATTAATTTGATTGTTGGATTGATTATCATAAATACTATTTGAACTACAACTTATACTGCTTAGAACAAAAGCAGACAGCAAAGAAACTTGTAAAACAGAAAAACTTTGGTTAAGCTTTATCATTGTAGTATTTACCTAATTTATAATTACTCTTGTGCTGATCTTAACTTTATTTTAATATTATGTCAAGATAAAATTTAATAACTTTTTTTGGAATAACGGATAATAATCTAACCATTATCTGTTAACTTGGCTATAAAACTAGATTTAACGTAAAATATAATTTAAAATATAAAAATACTTGGAATAGGATAAATGAATAAAAAAATAATAAATATAGCTTTTATGGGAACTCCAGAATTTGCTGTTCCTGCATTATCAAAATTATCAGAGATAGAAAAATATAATATCAAAGCTATTTATACACAATCAGATAAACCTTTTGGTAGAAAACAAGTTTTAACACCACCACCAGTTAAAGTTTTTGCACAAAGTAAAAATATTCCTGTTTTTCAACCCGAAAAAATACGAAAAAATACAGAAATTATTGATCATTTAAAATCACTTGATTTAGATTTTATTGTAGTTGTAGCTTATGGCAAAATTTTACCTCAATCTATTTTAGATATTCCAAAGTTAGGTTGTATTAATATTCATGGTTCGTTACTTGAAAAATATCGTGGTGCAGCACCTATTCAATGGGCAATCGCAAATGGAGAAACCGAAACAGGTATCACAACAATGCTTCTTGATGCTGGAATGGATACAGGAGATACATTATTAAAAGAGAGTATTAAAATAGAACTGAATGATACAACCGAAACATTAAGCAAAAAACTTTCTTTATTAGGATCAGATTTATTAATCAAGACTCTTGATGGACTATTAGACAACAGTATCACTCCGATAAAACAAGATAATGATAAAGCCACTAATGCACCAATGATCAATAAAAATGACGGAGAAATAGACTGGTCAAACACATCAAGCCAAATATATAATAAATGTCGAGCTTTTACACCTTGGCCTTCAATCTATACTTTTTATAATAATGTTACTCTCAAAGTTACAGGCTGTAGCTTAATTACAGATATACCTGATAGATCATACAAAGATGGTCAAGTTATAGAAATAAATAAATCTGGCATTGTTGTTTCTACAGGTGAAGGAAACTTATTATTAACAAAGGTACAATTATCTGGAAGTAAAGAAATGAACGCGGTTGATTTTGCTAGAGGTCAACGATTGGAAGAAGGACATATTTTTTCTAATGTAGTTTATTGCTAAAATTAGACATTGTTATTAGATGCTATGACAACTTTGATTACTAAACCTTAACTTATTTGATTTGAATATAATGAAAAATAAACGTATTTTTAAGCTTTTCTATTTGGTGTATAATGCTCTTTGTAAAAAGATTAAAATAGACTTGTTATTTGACAAAAAGTCATATTACAGGTAATTGATGAAAAATAGTCGATAGTATTATAGAGGTTTTTAATGCTCACTTATCCCAATATAAACCCTGATATTGTACATCTAGGTCCATTAACTTTAAGATGGTATGGATTTATGTATGTTATAGGATTTATCATTTCTTACTTTATCATAAAGAATGAAACCAAAAGAAAAAATTTACCTATTAGCGAAGATGATATTTATGATTTAGTATTTTATCTAATCGTTGGTGTTATCTTGGGTGGTAGAACAGGTTATGTTTTATTTTATAATCTGCAATCATATTTGGCTGATCCTATTCAAATATTGATGATCAATAAAGGTGGTATGTCTTTTCATGGTGGACTAATTGGTACAATCTTAGCAGGCTATATTTTTTGCCGAAAAAAGAAATTTCCTTTTTACACAATGGGAGATATAGGAGTTATGGCAGGAGCATTGGGATTAGGTTTTGGTCGTATCGGAAATTTTATTAATGCTGAGTTATATGGTAGACCAACACTGGCATCATTTCCATTAGCAATGATTTTCCCAACAGACCCACAAAGATTACCACGTCATCCTTCACAACTGTATGAATCATTTTTTGAAGGTTTTTTGATGTTTGCCATTTTATTATTTTTGAGTCGTAAAAACCTAAAATCAGGAGTTATTTTTTGGTCATTTGTTATGCTTTATGGAACATTTAGATTTTTTATAGAATATACACGTCAACCAGATGAGCAACTTGGTATTTTATTCCAATATTTTTCAATGGGACAATTGCTATGTTTACCAATGATTATAGG
>JACMQJ010000159.1 GCA_014377055.1 Candidatus Sericytochromatia bacterium | reverse complement strand
ACAATATTTTTTGCTATTATTATAACTATTTTACTGACTTTTTCATAAGGAACGATAAAATGGTTAACGAAGATGACAAAAACTTAATGGCTCTTAAGTAAATAAAAGATAAAAGTTTAGCCAATGCAATAATTATTGCTGTTACTGCAAATGTTAGTAAAAAAGATAAGGAAATATGTCTAAGTGTTGGTATGAATGATTATGTTAGTAAACCTGTTGCTATAATAGATATTCAAAATATTATAAAAAAATAGACATAAGTAATAATACCATTTGTATAATAATTGTATAATAGTAAAAGCTTTATTTTAAAACTGTAGAAGTTTATTAGGATATTAGGATCTTTTAATGGTAAAAAAAGCAGTCATTTTAACGATAGGTGATGAAATACTTTCTGGAGATGTGCATGACGAAAATTCACATTGGGTATCAAAAAGACTTTTTGCACTTGGTGTAGAATTAAAGTTTATTTTTGTAATACCTGATAATAAACAAATAATTACCAAGTATATTAAAGAATATAAGGATAACTATGACTTTATTATTACTTTGGGAGGCATGGGACCAACACCTGACGATGTAACCAAAGAAGCTGTAGCTGATGCTTTTGATGTATCTTTAATCAAAAATAATCAGGTTATAAATTCTATTCAAAAATATTATAATAATCAAGCTAGTGAAGAAAAGTTCTTAATGGCTATTTTTCCAGAACATGCTCAACCACTGTATACTTCTGATAAAACATGGGCTATTGGTCTAAAAATGCAAAACGTTTTTTGTTTTCCTGGTACACCTTCACTTGTTAAAGATGCTTTTCCAGAAATAGAGCCTCTATTAAAAGGAAGTCCCATTTTTAAGACAAAAATAAACATTAATTGCGAAGAAACTAGATTTGCTGATATTATGATGAATATGGTTGAAAAATATCCTGATGTTAATATTGGATCGTATCCTTCTAATGATAATTTTAAAGATGTCAAATTACTTTTTAAATCAAGAGATATAGAAAAAATACAATATTGTCGTGATGATTTTGTTAATTGCCTAAAAGCTAGAATACCTGACTTGGAAATAAGTTGATTTTTATGAATGATACCTTGCAAACTACAAATAATTTAAAGCAAAATATACAAACTTATCCTCTAAGTGTCGCTCCTATGATGGATTGGACTGATAGACACTATCGCTATTTTATGAGGCAAATTACTAAATCCACTTTTCTTTATACAGAAATGGTAACAACAGGAGCTATTCTTTATGGAGATAAAAATAGGCTATTAGATTTTTCAGAAACAGAAAAGCCTATATCATTACAACTTGGCGGAGATAATCCTCAACAACTAGCAGAGTGTGCAAAAATTGCTGAAGATTGGGGATATAGTGAAGTAAATTTAAATGTAGGATGTCCAAGTGATAGGGTACAACAAGGAAATTTTGGTGCTTGTCTAATGGCAAAGCCTGAGCTTGTTGCCTTATGTGTTGAAAAAATGATTGATAAAGTAAATATTCCTATAACGGTAAAACATAGAATTGGTATAGATGACAGGCATAGTTATGAAGAATTAGCTCATTTTGTTCAAACAGTTGCTGATGCTGGATGCAAACGTTTTATTGTACATGCTCGTATTGCTTTACTTAAAGGTCTAAGTCCCAGAGATAATAGAACTGTGCCACCTCTACGATACAACGATGTTTATCAATTAAAAAAAGACTTCCCTAAGCTAATTATTGAAATTAATGGTGGAATAAAAACATTATCAGAAGTTGAAGAACATCTTAAATATACTGATGGTGTAATGTTAGGAAGAGTTGCCTATGAGAATCCATATATTTTTGCTGGTGTAGATAACTTATTTTTTAATACAAATACATCTAAACCTAGTCGTAGAGATATTATAGAATTGATGATACCTCATATAGAAAAGTGCCTGAAAAATGATATTTATATCAATAAAATTATTATTCACATGTTAGGGTTATTTAATCATCAAGAGGGTTCAAAAATATGGAAGCGACATTTAAGTGAAAATATGCACAAAAAAAATGCAGGTATCGAAATTTTAACTGATGTTATAGCTAAAATACCAGCATATATATTAGATGATAATATTAATTAAAGTTGATTAAATGATGACAAAACAAATAATAGTTGAAATATTTTCTAAACCTAATTGCCATCTCTGCGACGATCTAAAACAGATAATAAAAAAAGTTCATCAAGATACTGAATTTATTATTAAAGAAATCGATATAACTAAAGATGAGTTATTATTTGAAAAATATAAATATGAGATACCAGTTGTTCATATTAATGGTTTAATTGCTTTTAAATATAGAGTCGATGAAAACGAATTTAGAAAAAAACTAAAAGCAAGGTCATAGTTATTTGAGAGTTGGTATAGATACAAGATTTTACTCAAACTCACCAACAGGTATTGGTACATATACTTATGAGCTTATATACAATCTAAAAAAATATTGTAATGTTGAACTAGTCTTATTTTTGAATCCTGATTCACCGTTATTAATAGATCCATATTTTGATAATATTGAAAAAATTATTATTAAAGCAAAAAAATTTAATTTAGTCAGCCTATTTACGCTAAAAAAAGTTATTGATAATTCTAGTTTAGATATTTTTCACTCTTTATCTTTTGTAATACCTTTTATAAAAACAAAATCTATAGTAACTATTCATGATCTAATACATTTAAATTTTAAAGAAGGCTCGGGCTTAAAATATAAGCTTTACTATAATATTTTTGTAAAATCAAGATTATTAAATGCAAAGAGAATTATTACTATTTCAGAAAGTTCAAAAAAAGAAATAAATGAATGGTTACAAACTGATAAGACGGATGTAATATATTTAGCGGCTAATCATGGATTTACACCACATATTGGTATTAGTGATTTATTTTATCAATTAAATATCGACCCTAATAATTTTATTTTGTATGTTGGTAATAATCGACCTAATAAAAATCTAAAAAGATTAATAATTGCTTATGCAAAAATAAAAAATGAAAGACCTGAATTTGCTGATTTAGTACTCAGTTGTCCCCCAGATAATGATTTAAATAATCTAATAAAAGATAATTTTATAATTGATCATGTCAAATTTTTGAATAATGTATCTAATGATGAGTTAGTAATATTTTATTCTTATGCAATATTTTTTGTTTTTCCATCTTTATATGAAGGTTTTGGTTTGCCAGTATTAGAAGCAATGCAGAGTTTATGTCCTGTAATTTGTTCTAATATAGATTCTCTAAAAGAGATTTTTGCTGACGCAGCAGTATTATTTGATCCAAAAAGTATTATTGATATAAAACTAGCTTTACAAACAATTTATGATGATAACAATCTAAGGCAAAGACTTATTTATTTGGGTGAACTAAAAGCAAAAATGTTTAGTTGGGAGCAAACAGCAAAAAAGACTTTCGCTGTTTATGCAAAAGCATGTAATTAATTTTTTGTATAAAGTATCTCAATGGTAGATGATAAATTATTAAATCAATGTTATTTTCAGTAAAAGAGGAAAAGCTTAATGTCGCTTGAAAGGGAACAAATTTAAAATTGTCTGTCTTGACAAAGGGGTTCATTATACAGAAAGACTTTGCATTTGGTTATGGCTTTCTATTTTTATAATTTTAAAAAATAATTTTTTTATTAAAATTACCCTATGGCAATACTTTTACAATATTTGTCATGATGTGAGGTTTGTAATAGATTTTTTAATAAAAGGTTAACACAAAGATAGTCTTTTCATAATAAATCGGAATCAAAAAAGTTATATACTTTTTTCAATAGCGTAAAAATTATTTGGAGATAGCAATTTTGAAAAAAGCTCTTTTGTTAATGTTTTCTGGAATTATTTCTATTGCTACTGGATGTGGACAACAAAATCAAGTTCAAGATAGTTTTGGAGCTTTACAAAATCAACAAATCAACATTTCAAGCTCAAAAAAATTAAGAGATGTAAAAGCTCCTATTATAAAATTAACCGAATATGATCTTAAAGGTATTTTTAAATTAGATAATTCTTCAAATGTTTACAGAGAAAGAGTTTTAAATACAGCAATTCGTTCATTGGATTCAGATATTATTGCTTTTCAAGAAGTCGATTCACCAGTAGCTTTCAAAAAATTCGCTGATAAATATTTGTCAGATATGAAATACAACTTTTATACACGTGATAATCAAACTTTAGGTAAAATAAATATGGTTATTTTAAGTAAATTTACTATATCTAATTTAGAAAGTATTAATTTCAAAAAAAATGATATATCTCCTATAACAGCACCAACAAAATCAGTTATGAGAATGAAAATACAAGTAACACCAGATTATAGCTTTACATTATTATCAACATTCATCAACCCTTCCACTTTGGCAAATTATACTTTAGCCCAACGTAGTAAAGATATTATGGATGTAAAATTATTTTTAAAAGCTTTTCAAAAAGCTAACTTTGGTGAGAAATTTACTGTTGTAGGTAATCTTGGTGGCAACCCAGACTCTCCTGATTTACAAACAATACTTGACCCAAGATCAAGCGAACTTAGTCTTCATGATGCTGTTAGTGAAGACATTGGGGTAAACGAAGATTCTTCTACCTCTCATACAACAAAAAGACCAATGAGAAGCGATTATGTTTTAATTTCTGCTGGCATGTATGATGAGTATATAACAAAGTCAGTTGTTATAAGTAGAGATGCTGTTGGTTCTAACGATAAAACTTTTAATGATGCTTCAGATCATTATCCAATATCAATTAAATTTGATCTTTCATTAGCTAATCAAAATCCTATTCACTCAAGATAAGTTTTGTGCAAATTAGTTTTTTAGATTTTGTGATTTAATTATTTCCTTCAACTCTTCTATTTCTTTAATTAGTTGAGGTATTTTATTAATCATAGATATATTTTTTAATTCATCAAGATGATTTCTGGCAGGAAAACCTGATATTTTTGACTTTTCAGGAAAATTTTTGGTGACACCACTTCTACTAAGAATTATCGAATTATTACCTATTTCCAAATGACCTGATACACCTGATTGTCCAGCAATAATTACATTATCACCTATAATAGTACTGCCTGCTATGCCTGTTTGAGCAATAATTAAACTTCTTTTACCAATTTTTACATTGTGGGCAATATGTACCATATTATCTATTTTTGTACCTTCACAAATAATAGTTGAGCCAATAGTTGCCCTATCAATAGTTACAGAGGCACCTATCTCAACATTATCTTCTATGATGACATTGCCAATTTGTGGTACTTTATGATGCTCATTATTATCTAGCTGGATAAAGCCGTATCCATCACTACCAATAACAACTCCACTATGAATAATTACTTTTTTACCAATAATACAATTAGCTAATATTGTTACATTAGGATAAATTAAGGTTTCATCATCTATAGTTGAGTTATCGCCTATAAAACTACCTGACATAATTGTGACATTTTTACCTATTTTTACATTTTGACCAATATGAACAAATGAGTTAACACTGACATTTTCACCAAATAAGACATTATTTGAAATATTAGCTAAATGATGAATACCTTTAAAATTATTATATTTAAAATTAAAAATCTCTAATATTTTTGTCATAATAAATTTTGGTTTATCAGAAACTAGATAAGAAAATTTATCATCAATTTCAAAATCTATATTAACTAATAAACATGAAGCATTAGTCTTATCTATATCTTTTAAGTATTTTTTTTCAAAAAGAAAAGCTAATTGATTTTTTTTTGCATTTTTTATTTCAGAAATTCCTGAAATAATTAAATCAGGATTTCCATAGTATTTTATATTAAGGATCTCAGATAATTTTTCGAGAGTAAATATTTTATTATCCATTTAGTAATACTAGATATTAATAAATTATTTTGTCCAAAAAGAGTCCTGATGCTGGTGCTGTAAAATTACTTACATCATGGTTATAAGCAGCTAAATATTCTCTAATATCATATTGAGTTTTTTTACCTTTACCAACTTCTGCAAGTACTCCGACCATACGTCTAACCATTTTCCATAAAAAATGAGTTGCTTTAATTTTGATGATAATAAAATCTTCTGTTTCAAAAATTTTGATATTTTCTATCTCAACTTTGGTTGATTTTTCTTCTTTTGGTTTATCCGAAAAAGAAATAAAATCATGAATGCCAATCAACTCTTTTGAAGCTGTAACCATTTTTTCTATATCAAGCTTTTCTTTGATACACCATGAATGTTTTCTTTCAAAAGGATTTTTTCTTTTGCTTATTTTATAAATATACTGTCTTGATTTTGCACTATGTCTGGCATGAAATCGATCATCTGCTTTTTCTATTTCAAGAATATTTATACCAAACGGAAGAATATCATTTAATTTAAATTTCATTTTATCAGCTGATAGATCTGTTTCACATTCAAGATGAGCAACTTGATTATAAGCATGTACACCTGAGTCAGTTCTACCCGAACCTTGAAAATCAATATATTTGTCATTAGACTTATTCTCAGTAAAGACAGCTTTGATTGCTTCTATGAGCTCGCCTTGAATTGATTTTGCATTATTTTGCTTTTGCCATCCTGAAAAAGATGAGCCGTCATATTCTATAGTAAATTTAAATTTCATGGATTAAAAAAAAATGATAATAAAAACAGATTATATCTTAGCATGAAAAGAAAATTATAAACCACTTTAAGTAGAAGTGTAAATATTTAGGAACTTTCTCTATTGATTAAAAAGGCTTAATTGTATACAATTTAAGATGAATCCTATTTTTTAATTAAAATATAGTTATCTGAAAATGTATTAGAAATATAGCAAATGAAATATGGAAAATAAAAATATTTTAATAGTTGAAGATGAAACCATCACAGCAATGGTTCTAAAAAAGCATCTAACTAACGAAGGCTATAGAGTAACCTCAACAGAATCTCCAATAAAAGGAATAGAAATTTTAAAAAATGAGTTTTATTCTCTAGTAATAACAGATCTAAATATGCCTGAAATGGGCGGGATAGCCTTTTTAAGATGGGTAAATCAAAATAGCCCTAAAACTGACGTTATCTTGATGACTAGTCATAGTACCAAAGAGCTTAAAGATGCTGCCAAGCAAAGAGGAGCAGTTGATTTTTTAGATAAACCAATAGATCTAAAAAAATTAGCTACATTTATAAAATCAAAATATAGTGGCAACAAAAAATTTGCAGGCTCAATCAAAGAAATAAGTTTACCTGAGTTCATAAAAATGTTTTTGATTTCTGGACGTAAGAGAAGAATATCTATAACTGATAATCAAACCAATGAAGTTGGTTTAGTCTATATTCATGAAGGCAAAATTGTTCAAGCCGAATTTAAGGATTTAAAAGGTGAAGAAGCTTTTTATAGCATAATGACAATTAATAATGGTTCATTTTCTGACTTAGAATGGCAATTACCAGAAAAATTTGCTATTTCTCAGTCAAGTGATTATTTGTTGAGAGAAGCAACTCGAATTAGAGAAGCAAAAAAAGTAACTGTTAGCCCAGATAATATAGAAGTAATAAAAATAAAACATGACAAAAAAATATTAGTTATTGATGATGATAGATTAACCGCTTTAATAATTCACAAATACCTATCACAGCATGGCTATACAGTTGAAGTTGGTTATTCAGCTATTGAAGGTGAAGAAATCTTGACAAAGACTAGTTATGACCTAGTTATAACAGATATAAATATGCCAGAAATAAGTGGTATAGATTTTTTGATGTGGATCAAAAAGTTTTGTCCTAGAACAAAAGTAATTGTTATGACTGCTTTTAGCTCAGAGGCGATTAGAAAATACGTCAATCAAAATGGTGCATTAAGTTATCTTGAAAAACCTCTTAATCTAAAAGAATTAGATGGATTTATTACATCAAAGCTTATAGATAGTACTTTTTCTGGTTATGTCAGAGATATAGCCTTGCTTGACTATATAAAGGTTATGACTTTTTCTAATCAGACTAAACTTCTTTCAATAATTGATCCTATAACTAGTAATTCAGGGACTATATATATAAAAGCTGGTCATATCATACATTCAGAGTATGGAGAAATAAAAGGAGAAGAAGCTTTTTATTCTATATTAAAAATGGAAAGTGGTATTTTTACTGATATTACTTGGACTGAGCCAAAAGAATATTCTATCCAAATTCCTCTCGAAAATTTATTAATTGAAGCTGAAATAGTTTCTGCGGAAGAAAATATTAATAAAAAACTCAGAAGAAACGAAGAAAAGGGCTTAGCCATAAAAAATACTTTGGAAGACTTGTTAGGAAAAAACTATGGTAATGTTTCTGTTTCTAATATTGATGATGAAAAATTAGGTGCTTATGGTATTTACATAGGAAATAGTAGCAAAGAAAGAGTTATAGAAGTAATGAAAGAATATAGCTCAATTAATGTTAAGTCTCAAAAAGAAAATATGATGCTTTCTTATGATGATTTATCAATCATGATTTTATTTGATGATAATGACATAGTTGAAGAAATAAACTTTGGTGAATTATATAAAGGCTCAACATATTCAGGAATAGCTATCGGCGATACCATACAAAAAGCAATTGAAGTATATGGAAAACCAAGAACAGCAACTATAAAGGGTGCAGTATGGAAAAATATTGCTTTTTTTAGTCATCAGGGTATGGCGATAAGCTCAATTAGATTAAGGAAACAAAACTTTTTTGATAATACAACAGTTCAAATGAAATTATCTTCGTCAGAAAAAAAATTAATTGAAGCAAAAGGCGAAGTTATACCTCCTGTTCTTGGTCTCGATCTAACTATCTATGAAGAAGGTCATACTATGAGTATTTATCTTAATAAAACTGATAGAGATGAGATACAAGGAATTATGAGTAGTTATAGCCATGGGGGCTTTAATGATCTACGCTCAACTAACAGCAAATTTATTTATGATGATATTAGTCTTACAATTTTCTTCAACAGCAAAAGTTTTGTTAGTGAAATGAATTTTGGCGAGAGATACAAAGGTAAAACATCAAAAGGATTAGCTATAGGTGATACTCTTGATAGAGCTGTAGAAATATATGGCGAGCCAAAATTTAGAAATTTTAGTAATGCTATCTGGGATAAAATTTCTGTTTTCTCCGAGGATTCAAATACTATAGATTCAATTAGACTTCAATCCGAAGAAGAATAAAAGAAAATGAATGCAATGCGTCTCTACGATAATACTATCAATAATATTTTATTTTTCATTAAAAGGATGTTTTTATTCTTTTCTATAAAATTTTAATGCAATTGTGTAATTATATTTACCTGTGTAATCATTTAAATTAGTGATAAAATACTATTCTTAGAAGATAACTGATCAATATTATAATGGACATATTAATTTACTTATGAAAAAAAATATACTTGTTGCTGGTGGTGCAGGCTATATAGGCTCACACATGGTTTTATTTCTTTTAGATAAAGGCTATGAGCCTATAATTTATGATAATCTATCCGAAGGTCATCAAGAGTCCATCTTAGGTGGCAAATTTATTCAAGGAGATTTAGCTGATACAGCTAAGTTACATCAAGTTTTTAATGATTATGATATTTCAGCAGTTATGCACTTTGCCGCTCATTGCTATGTAGGTGAGTCTGTAACTAATCCCAAAAAATATTATCAAAATAATGTTTTTAACGCCTATAATCTCCTTAACGTTATGCTGGAACATAAAGTAAATAAATTCATTTTTTCTTCGACTTGTGCTACGTATGGTAATCCTATTAAACTACCATTAACCGAAGATCATCCACAAAATCCAATTAATCCTTATGGTAACACCAAGCTTGTGGTAGAAAAAATCCTTCATGATTATAGTCATGCTTATGATTTAAAAAGTATTGCCTTGAGATATTTTAATGCATCAGGGGCAGAGCCTCAAGCTAGGATAGGAGAAGGTCACGATCCTGAAACTCATTTAATACCTAATGTTCTTGATGCTGCATTGGGGCTCAAGGAATTAAAAATATTTGGTGACGATTATGATACACCTGACGGCACTTGTATTAGAGACTATATTCATGTTATGGACTTAGCTCAAGCTCATTGGTTAGCCTTGGAAAAATTACTTGATGGTCATCAAACTGATTTCTTTAATCTTGGAACTGGTACAGGATATTCTAATAAAGAAGTTATACAAGCAGCCGAAAAAGTAACAGGTAAAAAAATATCAGTTAGTATTGTAGAACGTCGTGCTGGTGATCCACCTTCTCTTGTTGGTAGCAGTGATAAAGCAAAAAAAGAATTGGGTTGGAAGCCTGAATATGATTCTTTGGAAAAAATAATTGAAACTGCATGGAAATGGCATTTAAAACTCAGAAAAATAAACTAAATTTGTAGTAATTATTCAGATTTTGGCTTTTATTTTTAAATGAAATTTATTCTCAAAAATACTATCAATAAAGCCAATTTCTGAACAGTAAATATCCAAATTGTCTATAAAGTTTTTGTTTTGAATTAGATTCATTGGGTGATTTTTATTACCAACATCTCCCACGCTTAGTATTAGTATTCCATTTTTATTTAATAATTGATAAAACTTCTTTAGATGGCTCATTGGTTTTTCTAAAACTTCTAAAACATCCAGACAAATTATTATGTCATATCGTTCTTTTAACTGGTTTAGACTAGTGTAAGTATTGATATTTAAAGCTCTTCTTTTAAATTTCCATTTCGCAAATTCTAATGTTTTGCCAGGTACTTCAATAAAATCTATATCTAAACCTATAGAAGCAAGATTGATAGTTAACTCACCAATACCACCACCAAAATCAAGTATTTTACCTTGTCTATTCTTACAAATATATTTTATATATCTAATTATATTTTGATATTTTTCTTCTGCATTCCACTTACTAAGACAAAAAATATTTGCCTCATTACTTCGATGAAAATCAAGTATTGAATACTTTGATAATTCTTCCCATTCAATATTACGATTTAACATGGCTGATTTAATCAATTTAAGTATTTCTAGCTCATTTTTTCTAACATATAAGATTAAGTCAGAGATGTTTTCGTCTAAAACTCTGGCACTCTCTTGAGGTATAGAAAATTTTTGCTCACTCATAAATTTATCAAAATCCTAAATATAAAGGACAGGAACAATACCTATCCTATAAAGTTTATTATAATTTACTTTTATTAAAAAGCAATTTTTTATTTACTTCTTTTTATTACGTCCAAAAATAGTAAATATTATTCCACTAATAAGTATAATTATTCCCCACCATAATGATGGATTACTTTCATTGCTTATTATTTTTGGTATACCATTTATAGCATAATAAACGCCACAACCAGTTATTATTAAACCATAAACTACAAGAATAATACCTACTAGATTCCAAATGCTAAGCATTTCTTCTGATTTATTATCTTCCATTTTTACTTCCTCATTTACCAAAAATAAATATTAAGTGCTATACAGCAAATTATTGAAATAACAGCCCAGAACCCTGGTTTATGTAATAAAGGTAAATCTGTATTTTTTTCTTCTGGAGTTAAACCTTTAACAAGACCAACTAACTCACTTTCTGGTTTAGGATCTGTGACCAAACTGATAGCTATAGTTAAGACAAAAGTAAGTAACCAAACCCACCAAGCTCTCCAAAGATTATTACTCATATCACTAAATGATGGAGAGATACCAAGTATAGGTATATCAATCATATTAAAACGAAGTAATATAAATAGAGTAATAGAGGTTGACATACCAATCACCAGACCCCAAAAAGCTCCATTTGGAGAAGTACGTTTCCAGAACATACCAAGAAGCATTGTCGCAAATAAAGGAGCATTAACCCATGAGAATATTGCTTGCATATAATCCATAATACTTGGGAAACTTTGAGCTAAATAAGCAGTACCAATACTCAAGATAATACCAACTACAGTTGTAATTCTACCAACTTTAACTAAATGCTCATCAGTAGCATCTTTTTTAATCATTGATTTATATAAATCATAAGTCCAAACAGTATTAAAAGCACTAATATTACCTGCTTGACCAGCCATAAAACCTGCCAGTAGAGCTGTAACGCCTAAACCTATCAAACCTGACGGATAATAACGCTTGATAAGCATTGGTACAGCAGAGTCATAATTAATAGTACCATTAGCATTTCTAAGTAAAAAATCACTTGCTTGATGATCAAGTTTCCAAGCAATCAAACCAGCAGTAACAACAATGAATGGTAAGATCATCTTAAAAAATGAAGCGAAAATAGGCGCCATCTGTGCTGATCTCAAATCTTTAGATGAAAATGCTCTTTGAACCACAAGAAAATCTGTTGTCCAATAACCAAATGATAAAACGAATCCTAAACCTAATGCTAAACCAATCCAAGTTACTCCCATTGCATTTGCCTGTGGATTACCAGCTGTTGACCACAAATGACTCATTGTAGTAGGAAGCTCACCTAAAATTTTATTCACACTACCTAGTTCAACAATACCCAAAATAGGTAATAGTAATAAACCGAACCAGATCAAGAAAAATTGAATTATTTCAGTAAAAATGGCAGACATAAGTCCACCGAGTGTAACATAGCTACCAACAGCAATTGCTGAAGACCACATACAAATATTCCAATCCCAACCTAAAAAAGTTCTAAGAACAAGTGCCATAGAATAAAGATTAATACCTGACACCAGTAAAGTCATTAAAGCAAAGGCAAAACCATTAAGAATACGAGTTTTTTCATCAAATCTTAGCTTAAGGTATCCAGGGATGGAATGAATATTACTACCATAATAAAACGGCATCATATATAAGCCCAAAAAGATCATAGCTGGTATAGCTCCGATCCAATAAAAATGTGCTACATACATCCCGTACTGTACTGTCGATCCACTAAGTCCTAATATTTCTAATGCCCCCAGATTGGCTGATAAAAATGCTAATCCAGCAACCCATGTACTATTTTTTCTACCTGCAAGAAAATAATCTTCACCCGATTTGGTAAATTTATTAAGATATAAACCAATTCCGATGATAATTATAAAATAAAGAATAATTACAGCCCAGTCTATAAAAGCCAAGCTGATTTGAGCCGAGTTTTGCGTCATTGCTAAATCTCCAGAAAATAAAAATAGCTATTAAAAAGTTAAGCACATACTATATGACTTTTAGTCAAATATTATTTTGTGCTTTTTATATTTCTAATAATTATATAGGTGTTTGAATAAAATAAATAGCATAATCGGTTTTTAGAAGTCTATTAAAATTTTATATATTTTCATAAAAAAAGACGTATACAATACGTCTCTAAGACAATCGAGGGTCTTTTTAAACTATTATAAGAGATTCAACTTGAGCCAAAGCAATTTCAATTTTATCAACCTCTGTACCTCCTCCAGCTTGTGCTGAGTCAGGCTTACCTCCACCTTTGCTACCTGTAGTTTGTCCAATAGATTTAATAATATTACCTGCACTAATACCCTTTTTTACTAAATCTTTAGAAACTGAAGCGACAAAATTAACCTTGTGATCAATAATTGAACCTAAAACTATCACTCCTGAATCCAACCTATTCAACAAATCTTCGGAAGCTGATTTTAGAGCTTTCATATCTTGAATATCGACTTTTTCAGAAATAAACTTAATACCATTGACTTCTTTTACTTTTTTGGTTAACTCTTTTACTTGACCAAGTGCAACTGTTGTTTTTAAATTAGAATAATCTCTTTCAAGATCATTAATATTTAATTGCATTTTTTCTACTCTAGTAAGAATATCCTTTGCTGGAACTTTAAACTTTGTTGTTAGAGAATTAATAATATTTTCTTCTTCTTTCATATATCTATAAGCAGATAATCCTGCAACACTAGTTAGTCTTCTAACACCTGCAGCTATTGCTTCTTCACCAATAATCCTAAAAGATCCTATATCACCTGTTCTATTAACATGAGTGCCACCACAAAATTCTTTACTAAAATCACCCATAGTCAAAACTCGTACTTTTGATCCATATTTTTCACCAAACATAGCAACCGCACCAGATTTTTTTGCTTGGTCAATATCCATAACGTTAGTTGTTACAGGCATATTTTCTAATATTTTTATATTAACCAACTCTTCTATTTTAGATATTTCGTCATTAGTTAGAGCATTGGGATGGGCAAAATCAAAACGGCTAATTTGCTCATTGACTAATGATCCTGCTTGCTTGACATGATCACCAAGTATATCTTTCAGAGCTTGATGTAACAAATGTGTAACAGAATGATGTCTTGCGGTATTTACTCTTTCACTAAATTCAACTGAAATAATTATTTGAGCATCTTTATCAAAAATAGCTTTGTCAGATTCAATAACATGAACAAAATAATCTCCTACCTTTTGAACATTCTTTAATTTAAAAGTCTTATCATTAAATGTAACTTCACCCTTATCGCTAACCTGTCCACCACTCTCAGCATAAGCACAAGTTTTGTCCACAACAAAAGCAAATTCTTTTTTATCCAATGAAAAGCTAACAGCCAAAACTTTGGCATGAGTCTTGTATTCATCATAACCAGTAAAATCTGTAGCAGGTATATTATCAAGATTCATGTGCATTGCAACATCATTAAGGCTTGAAGAGTTATGTGCTTCTCTAGCTCTATTAACTTGTTTTTTCATTTCTATTTGATATTGTTCATGGTCTACATGTAAATTATTTTCTTCTGCAATTTCTACTGTTAATTCAAGAGGAAAACCATAAGTATCGTATAATTCAAACGCATCTTTACCACTTATTTTATCCTCTTTGCTTGTTTTATGGGTATCTATTATTTTGTTTAATATTTTTAAACCATTATTAAGTGTACGATTAAAAAGCTCTTCTTCTTGAGTGACTGTTTTTAAAATTTGTTCTTTTTTTTCTAATAATTCAGGATAATAATCTTTACCCAAATCTATAACTATAGGTAGTAAGTCATGAAGAAAAGTACCATTAATTTCAAGAAGACGACCATATCTAACAGCTCTTCTCATTATTCTCCTTAAGACATATTCTCTACTCATATTACCTGGTTTTACACCATCAGCAATTAGATACGTTGTTGCTCTAATATGGTCTGCGATTATTTTAAAATACAAATCATTATTAGTATTTTCGCCATATTTCTTACCAGATATTTCTTCTATCTTAGTAATAATTTGTTTGAATGAATCAATTTCATAATTATTAGCTACATTTTGCAAAACTGAGGTGATTCTTTCTAATCCCATTCCTGTATCTATATTTTTTGCTGGTAATGGTATTAATCTTCCGTCTTCCTGCTTATTAAACTCCATAAAAACAAGATTCCATACTTCCAAAAACCTATTTGATTCTGAACCAGCTTTTTCGTCAGGACTTCCATCGCCATTTTCTAAGCCTGTATCATAATATATTTCTGAACAATAACCGCAAGGCCCTGTTTCACCTGCTGCCCAAAAATTATCTTTGTCATCAAGTTTTACTATTCTAGCTTTGGGTATTCCCATCTCTTCATGCCAAATATCATAGGCTTCTTGATCCTTGTGATGAACAGTTACACTTAGTTTTTCGGTTGGTATATTTAATTCTTTTGTCAAAAAATCCCATGCCCATGAAATTATTTCTCTTTTATAATAATCACCAAAAGAAAAATTACCCAACATTTCAAAAAAGGTATGATGTCTTGGTGTTTTTCCCACATTATCAAGATCAGTTGTACGACAACATTTTTGATATGTTGTTACTCTTTTGTATTCAGCAGCTTCTAAGCCAAACATAATTGGCTTAAATTGCAGCATTCCAGCAGTTGTTAAAAGAACCGATGGGTCATTATGTGGAACTAATGATGAGCTTGGTAAATGCTTATGATCTTTATCCACAAAATATTTTATAAATTTATCTTTTATTTCTGAGGCTGTTAACAACGTCTTTACTCCTAACTAAAACTATTAAAAACATTATTATAATACCTCAAAGATAACAATAACAACAAGTTTATTAGTATTTATAATAAAATATATTAGCTGTATTGGGTATTTGTAAGCTTATTGTTTAAGTTTTTAAATCATATATTTGACAAAATTGCAAAGCTTATTTAAATAATAGAATCATTTTAAAATAAAGTTAACTCAATGCTCAAAAATTTGATTTATCCTGTAAAATTGTATGTATGGGAGTATAAAGAAATTAAAACTGATAAAGCATGGAAATATATTTTAGAAGGACTTTTTGAACAGTTTGTATCTTTTTTTATGCCTGAATTATATGACTTAATAGACTTCTCGCAAGATTATATAATGTTAGATAATGAGTTTAAAGCATTATTTCCAGAATCTGAATCAGAAGATCGACGAGTTGATAAGCTGGTTAAAGTTAATCTTAAAAATGGTCAGAATAAATGGATATTGTTACATATAGAAATTCAATCTTATGAAGATAAAGACTTTGCAAAAAGAATGTATCATTATTATTCAAGAATATTTGACAAATATGATCAAGAAATAGAAGCTATTGCAGTATTTACATATCAAGCTAACAGACATAAGTATGATAAATATGAAAGTAAGTTTATCAATACAAAAATAAGCTATGAGTATCAGATCTATGACTTAGCACAACAAAATATTAAAGAGTTACAAAAATCTAATAATCCTTTTTCATTTGTTGTTCAAACACTAATAAAAGCTTTTAATTATAAGGAATCAGACGAGAATAATTTTCATTTTAAAAAAGAATTATCAAGTTTATTATTTTCATCTGGATATAATAGAAAAGAGATAGAAAGGTTATTTAGATTTATAAATTTCGTATTTGAGATTAAGAATAAAAATTTAAGTAGAAAATTTCATAAGGAGGTTAGAAAAATGGCATTAAGAACTGAAACTGATTATGGTTTGACTGACTATGATATAGTCGTTGCTGAGGAAGCTGTTGAAAAATATAAAATAGAAATGGCGTTAAAAACTAGATCTAACTATGGTTTGACTGACTATGATATGGTTATTGCTGAGGAAGCTGTTATAAAAAATAGAATAGAAATGGCTAAAAAAATGTTAGAAGATAATGAACCTGTTGAAAAAATAATCAAGTACACTGGCTTAACAAAAAAAGAAATAGAAAAATTATAGATAATATATAAAAAAGCATTTTTGAGAAATATTGCTGGGGAAAAATCTTAAATGGCAAAAGATTCTAAAGATAAAAGCTCTTTAAAATTGAGTAAAAGTGGATCATCCAATTCAAAGGTTGATTTTTTAAATGGTGGTATGGATTTTCTTGACAGAGAAATACTTAATGGTATAGATGTCGAAGATTTATCTGCTGAAGATCTAGCTGATCCAGAGTTATCAGATTTAGATGAAGAATTTGAAGATGATGACATTATCACTATTGAAGAAAATGTTTCTGAAGAAGAAAAAGTTAAAGAGATAAAAACAGGTAAAGTCACTTTAATTTCAAGAAAAGTATCTGTTAAAAAACCAGTTGCTAATGATAAAGAAGACGTTGAAAAAGAAGTAAATAAGCTAGTTAAGGACTTAGTTAAAGGTGTTTCACAGTCTGAAGCCAAAGAAACTATTAATTTATCAAGTCGACATAAAGAACAAATGATTAATGGTAGTATGAACTTTTTGGCTAGAGATAAAGTGTCTAATGAAGAAAAAAAAGAGTTTTTGTCAAAGTTAGATGAAATTACTTCCTCTGAAGAAGTATCCAATGCCAATGCTTCTTTTGTATTAAAATGGTTAAATAATCGTAAATAAAAATTATGGAAAAAGAGAAAGAAAAGCTTAAGCAACTCCCTATTAGTAACATCCTTGAGAGAGTTTTAGAGCCATCTCTTTATGACAAATACAAAAAAAAGCTTGGTTTTTCACCAACCGCTGATTATTTGTATCAATGGGCATTAATAAGTCTTAACGAGTCAAATTCAGACAAAGCAATTAGTTTTTTAATATCAGCCCTTGATATTGATCGAAAACATATACCTACGCTTCATCTTTTAAAAAGTATGGTTATAGGATTAAGTAAGGATTTTTATGAGCATGGTGGTGCAGAATACAAGCAAAAATATAATGATTTAAACGAGTTAAGTGACACAATCAGAAAAAAAGCTATCTCAATTAAAAAGAAAAATGAAAAAGTAAAGCTTGAAGTTAAAGTAATAGAAGAAAGTATGAATCAAGGATTTTTTATTTTTAGATATTTTCGTAAATCAAAAAAAGAGAATGAGCTTATTGCTTTAAAAAATATTATGATGGAAAATTTTGATAAGATCGAAATGCACAAAAAGGAATTAAGAAAAGTTAAAAGATTTAAAAAAAATGAAGAATATTCAAAAATATTAGGAACTATTCTGGAAATATGTATTTTACCAAAACGATACAATTGGGCTAATAAATCTGGTACACCTGAGTAATTTATGATAAAAATAATCAAGAATAACCTTTTATTTTTATTGTTATTTTTATTAATTTTTTCATTTATTTACAAAAACTTTTTTTATCAGCCAAAATTTGATAGTCAGACAATAATAACCAAACTAGAAGAGATAAAAAGGCTAGATGTGCTACAGGCTGAGTTATTTACCTACAAAAGTTATGAAGAAAGCTCATGGATGGGAATTGATATTAATAGCTTTTCAGTAATAGAAACTGGTAGAGCTGTTTATGGCATTGATTTTGATAAAAATATTTCTTTGACTATAAAAGGTAAAACAATTTATCTAAAATTACCTGACGTCAAATTATTGGATTTAGTTGTTAATCCTGATTCAATTGACTTCATTGGGTTAAATAAAGGCATACTTACTTCACAACAATATTTTGAAGATTTAAAAAAGAAAGTTTCAATAGAATTATTTGATCAAATGAAAGTTAAAGCTAATAATAAAGAAAATATTGAACAGGCAAAAAAATCAGCTGAAAATATTCTCAGGTCTATATTCAAAGCAATGAATTTTGATTATATAAATATTGAATTTCAAAAAACAAAAATTGAGAATTAAGTAATTAATGAATCTTTATACATGTTTGTATACTCTTTAATAGTTTTTTGCCAAGAAAAATCATAGGTCATACATTTTCTAACTTTCTCATTCCATTTTTCAAGATGATAATACCTATTGATCGTATATTTGATTGTATTAATGAGATCCTCAGCGGTAAAATTAAAGATTCTAAACTTGTTTTCTTCTATCTCTAAATCGGGACTTTCATTAAAAACTATGGGAATTACACCATATTTTAAAGCAATTTTTATTAGATGGTCATTGTATGATTTTAATGAAATATCTAAAAATATATCAGCTCCAGAAAATACTTTTCTCAAATTTTGCTCATTTTCTTCAACCGAAACAACAATACAATTTAATCTAAATGCAACTTCTCTAACATTTTTTTCAAAATCGGCAAGCTTATTTCCCAGAATAACAATTTGTACTTCCATCCGTACTAAATAAGGCATTATTCTATTTAAAAGCCATACTTCAGTATCCGAAATATATTGAGATGGAATAACTATTAGAGGTATTTCAGAATGAACAGGTAAATCCAAATCTTTTTGTAATTGAGTTTTACATTCAAACTTACCAGAAATATCACTAAGATCATAGTTTGATACAATAATATTATCTATTTTTGGATTATAACTTTCTTCAACTCCAAAGCTTATACCTTGGCTCTTAGATTCAATTAGTTTTAAGACACCATTTAATCCATAAGAATCAATAAAGCTATCTTGAATATCTTTTAAATAAAATTTTGAATTGGTTAAAACTTTGTTACTAAAAAATAAACCAGATTTTAGAAGATTTACACTATTGTAAAACTCTATTGTCCCAGAAGAGAAGTAATTATAGTCAACGCTTGCAAAATTAAGTAAATTTAAATCTCCCATTCCTTGATACCTTATATTATGAACTGTTAAAACTGTTTTTATATCTATGTTATTAATTTCTAATAGAAGAGGAATAATTGCTGTATGCCAATCGTGAATATGAATTATCTCGGGTTTATCACCCAATATTTTTATTAACTCAATAACCGCAAGAGAAAAAAAAGTGAAACGATACACATCATCATCATAACCATAGATATTTTGTCTAAAACTAAAAAATTCATCGTTCTTTATCAGATAGACAGTTATATTATTAATTGATGTCTTCCAAAAGCTGACAGCCAAACCAGAAATATATAAGGTTTTGTTGGATACAAATTCTATTTTATAATTTGAAACAAATAAATTATTATAAAATGGTAAGCAAACGGATATTTCTTGTCCTGATTCGCTCAAATGCTTAACCAGATTTTCTACGTCTGTCCCTAACTTACCTACACCCGCTATGGGTTGATATTCAACTACAGGAAATAATATTTTCATAAACTATATCAATCAAAATTAAAATTTTCAATCCAATTATTAAATCATAGATCAATAAAGTTTTGATATATTTTTGTTAATATTGAAAAAAATAACTCTTAATATATTGACTGAGGTTAAATATTATTAGTATAATAGCTAAGTTTGTATTAAACTAACCTTTAATAAACTTAAATTTAAAAACAAATTATGATGAAGGATGATATTGTATGAAAACTTTTATGCCTACCACTGATACACGTGGAAGAGAGTGGGTACACATCGACGCAGAAGGAAAAACTCTTGGTCGTTTGGCATCTGCTGTTGCAGACATTTTGAGAGGTAAGAATAAACCTACCTTTACACCACATTTAGATTGTGGCGATTTTGTAATTATTACCAATGCTGATAAAATCAAAGTTACTGGTAACAAATTAAAAGATAAAATCTATCACAGACATTCTGGTTATCCAGGTGGTCACAAACAGATTAACTTAGAAAAACTTTTAAAAACACATCCTGATAGAGTTCTTGAAAAAGCTATTAAAGGTATGTTACCTCACAATAGATTGGGAGATGCACAATATGGTAAGTTAAATATCTATAACACACCTGATCATCCTCATGTATCACAAAAACCAAGAACATTAGAATTATCAGACAAGGGAGAATTATTAAGTGGAAACTAAGAAAACTTATTACTGGGGAACAGGAAGAAGAAAAACTGCAGTAGCTAGAGTAAGACTCAGACCTGGTAAAGGTGAAATGACAATTAACAGCAAGACATCTGCTGATTATATTGGTAATCGTAGAACTTTAGTAAGAATGGTTGTAGCTCCTCTCGAATTAATTTCTGAAGATGGAAAATGGGATGTTTTTGTTAATGTTAAAGGTGGCGGAGTAGCTAGTCAAGCTGGAGCTATCAGGCATGGAGTGTCAAGAGCACTGTTAGAAGTTAATGAAGAATATAGATCAGTTCTTAAAGCTCAAGGCTTTTTAACTAGAGATTCAAGAGTTAAAGAAAGAAAGAAACCTGGTCAAAAGGGTGCAAGAAAGAAATTCCAATTCTCTAAGAGATAATTTCTTATTACGCTATACAGCGATTTTGGATTTACTTAAGATATCACATGTAATGTGATTTTTAGAATTAAGTTATCAATACAGGAGTATTGTTTTATCAAGCTTACAAAGCTAAATAAACTAATATCCTGTTTTTTTTTATTAAGAAACTCACCCTAGCCCTCTCTTTGAAAAGAGAGGGGACTGAAAAATAAATTTAAATTTCAATCTTAACCCCCAGTCCTCTCTGATCCACCTTAACCCTCTAATCCATCCTAACCTTACTTTGTAAAGGAAGGAACAAAGAAAAGGAGGGGACAAGAACAAAGGAGGTAATAAGAGAAAAAAATGAAAATCAAAAAGGAATAACATGCAAATTTTACATGCAACTATATTAGGTGTGATAGAAGGTATAACTGAGTTTTTACCCATATCATCAACAGGTCACATGGTTATTGCATCATCAATAATGAATATTGGTAATGATGAATTTACCAAAATATTTGAAGTAAATATCCAATTTGGAGCGATTCTATCAGTTTTAGTATTATATTGGAAGAGATTCATTACTTCAATTGATTTTTATTATAAGCTTTTTATTGCTTTTTTACCTGTAGCTATTATTGGACTTTTATTTAATAAAGTTATTGATAGATTATTAGGTAATCCTTTGGTTGTAGCATTTTCTTTATTAATAGGTGGTATTATACTTATTTTTATTGATAAAATATTTGAAAATGCTAAAGATGAAATTGAAACAATTGATTATAAAAAAGCACTTATTATCGGATTTTTTCAATGTATAGCTATTATTCCAGGTGTTTCACGATCCGCATCAACTATTATTGGAGGTCAAACTCAAGGTCTTAATAGAAAAGCGGCTGCTGAATTTTCTTTTTTTCTTGCTGTTCCAACAATGTTTGCCGCTTCGGCTTATAAATTACTTAAAGGGTATAAAATAATTCAACGTGATGATATTACCGCACTTTTAGTTGGTAATGTTGTTGCCTTTGTTGTTGCATTAATAGCAATAAAATATTTTATTGAATTTTTAAGCAAACATGGTTTTAAGATGTTTGGTTATTATCGAATCGTTTTAGGTTTGCTTTTAATAATTTTATCTTTTTCTGGAATAGATTTAAAAATATAATATATACTCAAATAAAATTGGTTTGCAGCTTTTTGCAAAGAGGGTTGAACTGTAGCTCAACGGCATTAAGTTAAAGCTGAAATATAGAATTATCAATGTTTGTATGGACGTTTTACTAAACGTCCTTACAGTCAACGGTATATATAAATATTGGCTTATCAGTAACAACTTTGGCAATAATTATAATCATTTATGAGTTTTGTTGTATTTACCGTTTATTTTGGGTGTTTAGTTAAACACCCCTACGTTAGAATTGGTAAACATTACAGATTTTTAATTTCTTAACTTAATGCCATTGAGATGTAGATCAACCCAAACAACGTTTGAATTTTGCAAACCAGTTTTGAACAAATATATTTTTTAGGATAAGAGTTTAATTAAGGATTTAAAACAAGAATGGTTAAATCTTATATCCAAATATGATTCGGATGAATCAACAAATCATGATGTTATTTATAAAACAGATGAAATGATTAATAAGTTGGAATCAAATGCCCGAAAAAAATTAGAAAAAGAACTTAATTTAATTATGCTTTAAAAACGAATTAATTTTTAGTATAACCAAAAGTAATCTATCTGAGTAGATTACTTTTGTTAGAATATTAAAACTTGTATTCAGAAAGCCAAATATTATAAAAATTGGTTTGTTCTAGGCTTGGATTAATTACTTTTTCTAACTTTATATGGTCTAGCTTAGACCCTGAAACATTTATTTTTTTATCTATCATTCGTTCATCTCTTGAAAGGGTTAAAGTTATATTTTGTCCTATATACATACTCTTAACTCTTTTTGCATAAGTTTGACTATTTACTCTATAACCATCAATTGCAATTAATTCATCTCCAGACATAATACCAGCATTATAACCAGCACCTTGATCTTTAATATTAGTACAGATGAGTAAGCCATTTTCTTCTTTAAAATCAATATCAAGGGTTAAATTATTAAAATCAATTATTTTTAACTT
>JACMQJ010000747.1 GCA_014377055.1 Candidatus Sericytochromatia bacterium | reverse complement strand
TGATTATTCATGAACTAATAGTACAAAAATGAATACAATTAACCAACGGACAATATGTCACATTTTTATTTTAAAACTATTAAATTAGTCTAATGATTTTAGTTATGTTCTAAACTTACTCTAGTAATAAACTCTTTTTGCTGAGATAAATTAATAAATTTTATGATTAAAAAATCTTCCAAATCAATATTAAAATGAATGTCAAACAAATCTCCTATACTGCTATTCATTATTGATGCTGTAATTGTTTTTTCAATAGGCTCTTCTAATCTATCACTATATTTTATAATAATTGGTATTTCGATAATTCCAGAATCATTACCATGATATTCAAAGCTATGTGAATCATTGATAAACTCACTAAATTTTTTAAACTCTTTTAATGGATAGTCACAGTTATGTGTAAATAAACAAAATTCTTCTTTATCTTGATCTACAAAAAACTTAGTATAAATAGAGCAATTTAGTTTTTTATTGACAAGACTATTATCTTGAGCATAGTATGATAAACCTGTAGCAATAGTTGTATCAATTTTATTACTGTAACCCTCTTTAATTATAGAAAAGAGCCTTTGCCCTTCTTCAATATCAAGCTTATCCTTGAGAGATTTTTCTAAACCAATAAGAGAAGATGCTCCTCCACACAAAAAAGGAAATATTTCACCAGAATATTTTTCATTACTTTTAAAATTTTGAATAACAGTCTTAAGATCTTTTACTATTTTTGAAGAGTAATAACTCAAAGCATCTTGATAAATCTGTTTATTAACAATTAAGTGCTTATTACCCACATCAATTAACTTTTTTTTATTAAATTTAGTTATTTCATTTAAATAGTTTTCTTTGACATTTTCAATTTCTAACAATAATGTTGAATATTTATCTTGATACTTAAATAAATAATTGATATAGTCATCAATACTTCTTAGTTTAATTTTACTAACTCTATCTATAACATCATTAAGTGCTATTTTATTATTTTCATTAACTAGAGTAAAAGCTGTAAAAATAATATCAAAGTAATGTCCTGCAAAATCGCTTCTATAGTTAGTTTTATAAATATTCAAGCTCTTATTTTCTGTATATTGAGAAAAAGAAATATCAAAGGTAGAAGCACCTATATCCAATATCATAATTACATTATTTACTAGATCTGCAATACCCCTTTTGTAAGCTGATATCGTCGCTGCTACAGGCTCAGTCAAAAGACTAATATTACCATGCTTCCATATAGATAAAACCTCTTTATAAAGCTGTCTTTTGCTGATGTCCCATTCTTGAGGAATACCAATAGCTATATTTCTGATACTTCCTGATAATAGTGGTGAAAAATCAAAGTTTTCTAATTTATTAATTATTTCGGTAACACCAATTTTTAGTAACTCATCTGGTCGTATAGCAAAATCAGGAATACTATTTTCATAAATATATGATTTGTAGCGACCTGATACCCAATCATAATCGTTGTTTTGATTTTTGTACATATAGGCAATTTTGGCATTATTACCTATCTCATAAGAATTATCTTTTTTCTTACCAATATAATTTTTGATTGAACCAGAGGACTCAAGATTAATTAACTTATAATCACTTCTACCTTTATTATCATAGCCTATAGCAATAATAACGATATTTTCAGCACCAAAATCAATACCTAAATCAATATATTTTTCCATTTGTTTATTCTAAATCAGGAAACAACGTTAGTACAGGTACAATATCAGATTTTCTATAATATATTGGATTTATTGATAATTTATCTTGTGTAAATTCATCAAATACACTCATCCAATCACTATATTCTTTTATTTCACCATTGGGCTTTGCTCCCCATACTTCAACATAAGCAAGACCAACACCATAAGAGCTCATATCTTGTTTATTCCAAGCTTTTTGAAACTCAGT
>JACMQJ010000746.1 GCA_014377055.1 Candidatus Sericytochromatia bacterium | reverse complement strand
TTAAAAAAGAGAAGTTGTCTAAACTCAGATATAAATAAATATTTTATTAACGTACTTCTGATAGTTAAGATCTCGTGATCTTATGATCTTATGATTAAACTAGAAGTTTAATTCAATAATAGTTTATTTCTTATTTTTATAATTAGCGTTTATGTAATTGAGCGGAAATAACTACTACTAGTCGAAATACAATTATCGTTATCATTCTATAAGCTCTTTGATAGGTTTAAGTTGAACACTAAATGAAAAATAAAACGGGGCTAAATAATTTGTCTTAAAGCGTCGTAAGTAGACTCTAAAATTAAATAATAAATATTTAGCTTACTTACTTTATTGAAAATCAGATATAACCTCTCCTTAGAGAATTCTGTACTATCGCTAGATCGCTTCATGGTAAATCTAAAAAAAGTTCTAGTTTCTAGCCGTTTTAAAGAAACTAACTAATTTTTTCAGACTAAAAGCATATAAATACGAAACCTTTCATAAACTAGTAGAAGCTCTAACTGAATGTTGGATATCTGAAAACAATTTATTACAAATCGAGACTGCTGTATATAACTATAGAAAAATTATATAAGGTAGTATTTTTTACTTATTTATAAGTTTTATCATATTTGGACTCATAAATTAATAATAGTTTTAGAGTAAACATCAGATGTATACAAACCCGCTACTATTATAGCGAGTAGATAAACTTTACTGATAATAACTCTTATTTCTTTATAAGACACACACCAGTATTTTACATACTAAATTATATAGAGAACTACTTCGTTATAAGGTTATACAGTCTTATAAGACATTTTTCCAGACACAATATAAGATAAAACACTAGGTGTTTTACTCTATTTGAAATAACATTTTAGATAAAGCAAAAATAGCGCCTCGGAAATGACAGAATTCGCTTCGCGGAAACTTTTAAATTGAAAGAATATACTTAAAAGCTAACTTAAAATTAATTTAGTTCAAATTAATTTGGATTAGTTTAGGAAAACAAAATCTCTTGTGAGACGATATTCTTCTTAGATAAGTAAAACCAATAGCGGACTTAAGAAAAACATCTTCAATTTATAATAGAAGTACTAAGCTTAACAAAAAATTTTAAACTATTATTACTAAATATATTGTAAAATAATATAGGGATTCCTGTAAAAAAGTTATTTGTTCGTTATCTTCACTAAAAAATTTTATTTCTTTAGCTTAATAGTTTCATCCAGAGCTAGAAAGAAAATCTAGATAGTATTTTGCTCAATTTAGTACCTTGATAAAAAGTAGAAAAAACGAAAGATATAGTTTTTCTGTAGTTTGTCTGACAATAAGGTTATTGATACTAAGTTTTTAATTTTACTATTTTCAAAAACTTTGCTTATCTTAGAAAGAATATTATTGTGACCTGTTACAAAGAAAGACAATATTTTATTTGAACCTCATAAAACCTCACTCAGAAAAACCAAGGTTAATAATTAGAGGCTATTTACTCTGAGGGGCTTCTTCCCAAGAAAAAAACCTTTATTACGAACTTCGTCTGTAATTGAGAAAAACCTGGTTTGTACTTCGTACAGACCCTGTATAGAGTATACAATGTTACCTCTAAGGTAACACCTTCGAAGGAAGTCTTCTCTCCTCAGAATAAGATTAACAAGCTTTACTTATTTATCAAAGTTTATAGAAAGCATACACTAGATTTCTCAAATAAACGAAGCTTATTATCTTTATTAGTAACTACGTTAGTAGCAAAGATACACTTCTATGTTTGTTGAGGTTTTCTAGAGTGTACATCGGAGATGTAGTCTAAAATTTTAATTGAACTGAAGTTTAATTAAAGTTCTAAACTACTAGCTGTTTAAAAAATTAATTAGAAAATATTCCTAAGGAGAATTATCATGGAAGTAAATATTCTTGGATTAATTGCAACTGCATTATTTATTTTAATTCCTACTTCATTTTTACTTATTTTATATGTAAAAACTGCTAGCCAAGAGGAATAATTAGAGATTATCATTGAAAATGATATATAATTAGACTCACCTACGTTACTAAAGCTTCTAAAAATTTGTAATAAGTATGGATTTAATATGCTTTTTGTTAAACGAAAACACGTTAAATACTTTGTTTTTGATCAGATAAATAAAACAATTAGAGCCAAAATTAGAGCTCATATTAAATTTTAACTTTATTTACTTTACCCGCTACGCGGGTAAAGTAAATAAAGTTAAGTCCATAGTGTTTTATCTTTTACAGTACGAATATATTTTATCTTTATTTTTTAATAATATAAAAGTTATAATTTAATATAAGCTCATAGAAACACGTAATATCTAAATGACATTTTAGATTTAAAATTATTATTACTAATAATAATAATCCTTTATTCCAAATGTAAATATATCAGTGATAATCAGACAACTAAAGTTTTTCCGCATATACACTCTTAAATATTTAGTATAATTAATTAAGATTCTCTAATGACTAAAAACTAAAATTGATTAATATAACTTTCATATACTTTTCGAGCACATATAGAGAATAAAAGTGATTAAACTCTTCTTCAGCAATAGTTAGAACTGATTATACTCGAAATTTTATACGAAAACGTAGGTTAGGGGTAGGTAATAATACAACACTTACTTTTATAATTGTATTACTATATTATTTGGAGCAAGAAAAAGTGAGAGAAACTGAGGTAAGTAGAAATAACACTAAAAACTAATTATATTGAGGAAAGAAAAGCTTCATTAATCTCTTATCATTGAGAAATGAAAAAACTAGTTCTATTTTTTAACGTCAGTAGATAAGCTTTTAAATAAAAAAACGTCTTCGCAAAGTGTATTTTCATCAAATAGATAACTTTATTGTAA
The DNA here is from genome assembly GCA_014377055.1 of Candidatus Sericytochromatia bacterium. Lineage (GTDB taxonomy): Bacteria > Cyanobacteriota > Sericytochromatia > UBA7694 > JACMQJ01 > JACMQJ01. The sequence goes on along the minus strand of JACMQJ010000746.1, from coordinate 747 downwards.
GCTGGACTTATAGTTTGAAATATAGTTACCATCTATCATTACGTTTTAAAAATAACATATAAAAAAACTAACCTGCGACAAATATTACTTAGCAGTATTTACCTTATCAATATATCTTAAATAGTCGACTGTTACTTAAGCATATCAATCATACTCCTCTTATACGGGACTGACGGGATTCGAACCCGCGACTTCTGCCGTGACAGGGCAGTGCTCTAACCAATTGAACTACAGTCCCTTCTAAATTTTTATATCTTTATATCTTTATATTATACATATAAAAATACTATTTTTCAAATATTTAAACGTCATGAGCTACAATGTCGAAAAAACACTAATATAACGTATGTTACTTAAAGAAAGAGTTGTACTGATTATCAAAAAGTTTTATTTAAGTTGTTATTTTTCATATATGTATTAATGTTATTGTTGATAGAAGATGAAAGTCTTAATTAGATTCTTAGAATGTAAAATGACCTTTATTTTTATGAATATTTTAATCGGAATTAAATTTAAAAATTTGTCTTTAATAAAGCTTCTTATAAAAGAAGAAGCCGCTGTTAAATAGGCAAAAGTTATTAATATGATAACTAACTATGCTAATAGTTTAGGGCCAATTCTTTTCAAGGTTAATAAGATTTGCTTGTTAATTAAGACTCTTTATCATACATTAAATAGAAGAAGCCTAAGCTTAATAATCAAAAATTATTAAGCTTAGGCTTCTTCTGAATAGATAAGCGAGTAAGT
>JACMQJ010000025.1 GCA_014377055.1 Candidatus Sericytochromatia bacterium | reverse complement strand
TATAAAAAGGGTGAAGTTGAAATTTCTGATGTAACAAATGCCTATGCTAAGGATTCTGAAATGTATGAGAAATCAATTTCCGAATTTAGAAAATTTGTTGAAAAAGAAGATGTTAAAAAATTCTTTGACAGTAAAAAAGTATCAGAGGGTGACTCTGATAAAGCTCTAAAATTACTTGGTTTTGATAATTCAGATGTTAAAGATGATAAAAAACAGCTCAACATAAATAATAATATTCAAGTTAATCTTGATGTTCAGAATTTAGAAAAAAAATAGTTTCTTTTTAGAATAAAAAGCCTAGATAAATCAACTTTATCTAGGCTTTTTGTTTTTGTAATACTGTTTTTTATTTTTCTTAATGTTATAATAGGTTCAAAACAAATGTATTGATAAATAGGAAAATCAGATGCAGAAATGCCCTCAGTGCTTAAACACAGTTCTTGATGAACAAAATGAATGTAATAATTGCCAATTTTCTATGGAAAAAACTATTTGTCCAAGTTGCTCTTCTGTGATAAGTATTGGTTTGGATTTATGCGATTCTTGTGGACAATATTTAAGTAGAGAGCTAGTTGTTATTAGTAATAATAAATTGACTGATAATAAAGTATTATCAGCTCGATATTTAGTACTTGATTCCAGTCAAAATATTGTAAAAGATACAAAACCTAACTTTCAAACATTTTATTCCAATCCAGTTGTTGATGTGGAGTTATTGAATAAATATAAATCCTTAGCAAAATATAATTCGACTCCTCAAATATACGACTCATTTAATTATGAAAGTAATGATTATATAATAATATACCCGACAAAAGATAATTACGGACAAGATTTAAGGACTATTAATGAGATATGGTCAGAATTAACTGAAAGAGAAAAATTACAGTTACTGAGAGAATGGGCTAATCTATACCAAGATTTTGAAAAAAATAAAGTTGTATCCTCTTTGCTGGATCATTATAATATTTGCGTTGATCAAAATCTTAACTTAAAAATTAAATTACTTAAATCAGATAATGATACTAGTATCACCCTAAAAAATTTAGGTGAAGCTTGGTCAAAACTTATTTTTAGCCCTGGTGTATCATTTCTTGAATACTCAAAATATAAAATGGGTGAAATAGTCAGAAATATTAATGAGGGAAAAATAACTGATATTAATGAATTAATAAAAAAGCTTGATACCATTTTAGAAAATCCTGTAACTGATTTATTACACTCTGCTTTGACTCACCCAGGTAAAAAAAGAAAGAATAATGAAGACAACTTTTATGCTTCAACTCTTGATTTTAGAGACCAAGGAATAAATACAACCTATAGAGGCAAAAAAGGGCTATATATAGTTTGTGATGGTATGGGAGGTCATGAGAGTGGTGAGGTTGCCAGTGCAAAAGCTGTCTCAGAAACAAGAGCAGCACTTCTTCCATCCTTATGTTTTTCTTTAGGTCAAGAAGACATAAGTGAATTAATTAAATCAGCAATTGTCAACCAAGCCAATGAGAGTATTTTTCAACTAAATGAAAAACAAAATAGAAAATCAGAAAAACGCATGGGAACAACAATTGTTACAGCAATGGTATTAGATGATAAAGTTTATGTAGCTCATGTTGGAGATAGTCGTATTTATATGGTTACAAAAAATAGTATAGAGCAAGTAACGGAAGATCATAATATAGCGATGAAAAATTATCGTAGTGGTCTTGGCACTTTACAAGAAGCCATGAATACAGCATCAACAGCATGGGGCAAAGTTTTAGCTCAAGTATTAGGGCCAAGGGGAGCGGATTCGGTTGAGCCTGATATAAATATGTTTAATCTAAAAGAAGAAAGTTATTTTATCTTATGTTCTGACGGTTTAACAGATATGGTTAAAAATGATAAAATACATCAAATAATACTTGATAATTGGCAAGAACCAAATATTGTCACTAATAAATTAATAGAAGCTGCAAATAATAATGGTGGTCATGATAATATTACTGTTGTGTCTGTCTTGGTTAAACTAAAACCTGCATTATTTCCACCTTATGATTATGCCGAAGTTTTTTTTAATAACGAATTAAAAGTACATGATGAAATTGTCGAAATGGTTGATATTAATGAAAGTTCTCTTGAAGGACTAAATGTTGATCCTGAAAAATAGATATAATTGGATGTTAGTTTAACAAATTAATGTTTATTGTCTTTTTACATAATATTTAATTAATTTATGTTATTATTAAACCTAAATTCTGTATAATTTTGCATCTAAATAAAATAATGAAAAAAATAATTTTACTAACTTTATTCAGTATTGGGCTGTTATCCTGTTCATTTAACACTTTAAACCCTATTAATAAGCTCGGAAATTCTGAATTATGTGAGAAAAATAATTCAGAAAATAAAATAGAAAAAATAAGTGTTCCTGACTCAGTAGGTAATACACCACCTCCTGACAAAGATAATTTTATAAAAATTGAGTCTAGTGTTCCTGTTTCTCCTTCTACATCCTTGCTAAAAGAAGATAAATTTGTAGCAGTCTATAATTACTCATATTCAAATCAGGTTGTAGGGAAAATATTTGATAAAGATGGTAAAGAAATAATTTCTAGGTTTGAGGTTTTAGAAGTACCAAAAAATAAACAAGTTAAATTTAAAATAATTACTGATAAAAAGCTAGATTACTTTTTAATCTTCTACTCTTTTTCTAACATATACACATCACCCGATAACACACAGAATGATTTTTTTCTAAAAAGATTTGACCTAGAAGGTAATCAGATAGGTAATGAGATTAAACTTGAAAGTGATCTTCAAAGGAATAATTATACACATATAAATTATTCTTTTGACAGTGATGGTAAAAACCTTATTTTAAGTTGGACTACACTTATAATAAATCCTACTGAACAAAGTAAACATACATGTACTGGAATATGCCCTGCTATAGTTGGTCCGAATTATTATAATCCAATGGTAAATATACTTACATTTGATGATAAATTTAATTATTGTTATAAAAAAGCCTTTTTTGATGATCTTATAGTTTTATCAACTAGTGCAAATGATTTTTCTAAGCCTTATATAAATAAAAACAGAGAAAAAATAATTCTTCCTTTAGATAATGAAACTTTAAAAGAAATAAATCTAAAAGATTTAAAAACAAAAAATAAAAAATTAAAGATAAATGTACTAAATAAAGATCTAAATAGAACAACTAATTTTATTCAAGATAATGATGGAAATTATTATTTTATAGAACCGTCTACTCCTTTACATTTGTATAAAACAGATGACAATTTTAATCTGATTAAAGAAAATAATCTTGATATAAAAGATATACCAGATTTAGATTTAAGTAAAATTGATGATAAAATTCAGATAGCATCTAAATTATTTATAGATGCAGAACTAAATACTTTTAAATATAACAAAATTAAGTATATTGATTTAAATCCTCAGACTTATATTCAAAAAATAGGAAATAATATACTTGTTATTGAAGATAATTATTTTTCACTTATTAAAATATAAGAATGAATTATAATTTTTTGATCCATCTGATAATTATATTGTCTAATAAATATTAGTTTCATTAACAGTAAAAATTATTTTGGAAGTATATTATTAACTTATGGATTAAATTCTAAAATACCTCATTTTGTCGATATTTAAGTATTTTAAAATTTTTCTTTCAGACATCTAAGTTCTTTTTGAGATTTTACTAAGTAATATCTTAACCACCATGATGATCTGTTTTTACCCATGCTGTTGGCTTCCAAGAAAAAAGTATATTAAAACTAACTACAGGCATAACTATGAGCCAATGAGTATTAAAAACGGCACTACGAATAGTTCTATAAAATAATC
>JACMQJ010000745.1 GCA_014377055.1 Candidatus Sericytochromatia bacterium | reverse complement strand
TTACTTATAATATTAGGTGATTTTTTTTGAAATTGATTAGTAACATCTTGCAAGTTATCTGTTATTGCATCAATCTTTTTTGCTATCTTATCAGACCTTCCAGAAAAATCACTAACTAATTTGTCAGTATTATTAACTATTCTTTTGATAGTTGGTTTGTTATCACGAATTAAGCCTCTTGCTTCAAGACCAAGTGAATCAACATTTTCAATTACTCGGCTAAATTTACCACGATTATCAGAAATAAATGATAAAAGTTGATCAGTATTAGTAATTATTCTGGAAATATATTGTTCTTTACCTTTGAGTGAGCCTGATAGAGTCTTGAACATCTGAGTTATATCCTCTGGATTTACTTTTTCGAGTACAGGTCCTAGTCTAATTAGTATAGGCCCTAAGGTCGTTACAAGCTGATCTATTTCGATAGGGGTGATAGTATTTTTGATAACATCACCATTTTGTAAATAATTACTACTTTTATAAGGAATAAATTCGACAAATTTTTCACCTAATAAACTTTTGGCTCTAACAACAGCTTTGACATTTTTACTAATTTTTACACTTTCATTGAGATTAATATCCATAACAGCTTTATCATCTTCCAGAGAAATCTTTTTTACATGACCAACTTCAACTCCTGCAACCATTACAACAGCGTCTTTTAAAACACCTGAGGCACTATTAAAAACAGCTTTGACATCTGTAGTTGGTCCAAATTGAAACTTACCAACTGTTAGTGTCATATATCCAAGAATAGCAGCTCCAATAAGAGTAAAAGTACCCAAAGCTATTTCATTTTTATAATTTTTCATTAATTTCTCCTATTTAAAATATTCTTGAAGTCAGGAATTATTTTACTTTTGTAACATTCTCTTCTAAACTCTTATCTTCAGGATCAAGATTACCTGTAACATATTTAACTTCCATTGGCCCTTCTGAGCTTCTGGAAAAAAATTGATGTAAGATTGGATTAGTTGAATTTTTTATTTCTTCTTTTTCACCAAAAGCAATTAGTTTACTTTTGTATAACATACCTATATAATCAGCTATTTGAAAAGTGCCAGCTATATCATGGCTAATGACAATAAATGTTGAGCCTAATTCACGTTGCATTTTTAAAATTAGCTTATCAATAGCATCTGACATAACAGGATCAAGACCAGAGTGAGGCTCATCAAATAAAACTATGTCAGGATCTAAAGCTACAGCTCGAGCAAAACCAACTCTTTTTCTCATACCACCACTAAGCTCAGAAGGTAATTTGTGCTGAACATTTGGCAAACCGACTTGTGCAAGTTTACGAGAAACAATTTTATCAATTTCTTTTCTGCTTTTTTTTGTATGATGTAAAAGTGGAAAGGCTACGTTATCAGCAACATTCAGTGAGTCAAATAAAGCTCCATCTTGAAATAACATACCAAATTTTTTCCTGATTTCCATCAACTCTCTTTCAGGGACAGTTGTAATATCTTGACCCGCAACAAAAATATGACCAGAATCAGGTTTAATCAAACCAACAAGTAACTTTAGGAAAACACTTTTACCTGTACCACTTGGACCAATCATAACTGTTGTTTTTCCTGCTTCTATTTTGCACGAAACATCGTCAAGAATTGTTTGAGATCCAAAACTTTTTGTCACATTTCTAAACTCAATGATTGTTCCCATTATTTAACTCCATACATTAATTCTGTTAGAAAATAGTTAATTATAACAATTAGACTTGATTCCAAAACAACCGAAATATTTATTGCCCTACTTACACCTTTTGGACCAGGCTCAGAATTGTAGCCAAAATAGCATGAAATAATACATACTAAAAGTGAAGAGATAAGACCTTTAGCTATTCCCTTAAAAAAATCAATATATTGTAAATATGTAACCATATCATTGATAAATTTACCTGAGTTAATTTTTAATTGGAAAATGGATATTAAATATGCTGCTCCCACACAGAAAAAATCAGCAAAAACAACTAATATTGGTGAAACTAATACAAATGCGACTATTCTTGGTGCAATCAAAAACCAAAAGGGATCAACCGCCATTACTTCAAGAGCATCAATTTGTTGCTTTACTTTCATGGTAGCTATAGTTGCCGAAATATCTGTACCTGGTTTGGCAGCCATAATAGCACCAACGAGTATAGGAGCCATTTCTCTAATACAAGTTAGTCCAACATAAGCCCCTATTAAATCTTGTCCACCAAATTGCTTAAAAATATGAAAGCCAACCAATGCAATATTTGTACCAACAAAAATACATACAGCAGCAAGAACAGGTAAGGTTTTTATACCAATGTCATACATTTGCTGAATCACAAGCTTAGAAGATAATCTAGTTGTAGCAAGAGTTTTAATTATTCTTATGACAAATGCAGTCATCCTTCCAAGACCTATCAAAAAGCCAAGTAATGAATTGCTTAATCTTGCTAACACCTATTTATGGTTTACTCTCTATTCTTAGATATAAGGATTTAATTTTTATAAAAAACAATTATAACATTAGACTTGTTTGTTTTTTACAAAGAAAAAATAGTTTGAATAAATTTTAATTAAAAGTAATAGAGTTAAGAACTAATTTTGTCTAAATAGGAAAGTTATTTGAAAATAAAGATATAACTATAATATTGACAACTTATTAAATTTTTTAGGAGTTTATTTATGTGTATTGGTGGTATATCAGCTTCTAGTCAACCTTTATTAGCCGAAGCTAAAAAAGCCTTTGAAAACGATGGACGAATAGATAAAAAAGAATTTGTGGCTTTAAAAAACATGGTAGAATCCTCTGATTTACCACCAGATGTCAAAGCAGGTACAATCAAATTTTTGCAACAAGCAAAAGAATCGTCAGATGGCTTTTTAGGTATTTTCGGTAGAGATATTTCTAATAAAGAACTCGGACAACTAAAAGAATTAGCAAACTCTATGGGTGATAATCCTATAGCAAAAGAATTATTCACAACTCTCGAAACTGCTCTTGCAAAACCTACGACACAAGACTCAAATACATCAACAAATTATAATTCACACTTCTTTGAACCAGCAGTCAATTTTATTAGTAATCTCTTTTCAGGAAAAAAAGAATCTGACGATATTGATACAAATCAAGACACATCTGCTTTAGTTAATACAAATAACTTTTATGTAAGTCAAGGAAATGGTTTAAAATCAGCTGGATCAGATTGTGG
>JACMQJ010000744.1 GCA_014377055.1 Candidatus Sericytochromatia bacterium | reverse complement strand
TCTTAGGCAATCTCTTGATTTACTTCCTCGGACAGCCCGTTTTGGAATTATTGTATTTAATACAAGTGCAAAACTGCTTATTCCTCTTTCTCAAGTATCAGAGGAATCCATAGCTCGTGCTAACCAAGCTGTAAAACAAGTGATTGCTGAAGGTGGAACATCTATGAGTACTGCATTGGTTCTTGCTAATAAGCAATTTAAATCATCATCTAATACTATTAAAATTGCACAATTTTTAACTGATGGAGAAAATTCAGGTGAAGATGGAAATCAATTACTAAAAGCAATTGATAATTGTAAAGGAGTTTTCCAGTGTCATTGCCGTGGAATTGGAGTAAGCTGGAGACCAGAGCAACTGCGTTTAATAGCCAGTTCTTTGTTGGGTACAGCCGATGCTATTGGCGAAAGTTTTGAGCAAGACTTTAAAGATACAATTAAAAATGCAAGTAGTTTAGGTGTTGCTAATGTGTCTTTACGTTTGTGGTCACCAAAATCAGCAAAAATCATTTCTGTAAAACAGGTAATGCCTGAAATTTCTGATTTAATGAAATTAGCCAAAGTTATTGATGAAAAAACGATTGATTTTCCACTTGGTTCATGGGGTAAAGAGTCTCGTGACTACCATGTTGGAATTGAACTGTTAAGTGGTGCTGCGGGAGATGAGGTTTTAGCATGTCGTCCTATGCTTATCTATGAAGAAAATGGTATTCCTGTTAAAGTTACAGGATCAAATATCGTAGCAAGTTGGACTGATGATGTTCAGTTAACTACTCGTATTAATCCTCAGGTGGCTCATTATACAGGTCAAGCTGAACTGGCATCTTCCATTAAAGAGGGTTTAGAAGCTCAAGCGGTAGGAGATGTTGATAAAGCGACGAAGTTATTGGGTCGTGCTGTAAAACTTGCCGCTGATTCAGGAAATGAAGAAGTTACAAAACGTTTGAAAAAAGTAGTGGATGTGTTGGATGAATCTCTTGGAACTGTTCGTATGAAATCGGGTGCTAACAAGGCTGATGTATTAGGTTTGGACATGGGTGGAACTAGAACAGTACGCCGTGCTAAATTACCTAGTAACACTTAATAATTTAAACGAACTTTAGAAAGAATATTATGACATATATTTGCGTCAAAGGTCATGCTTCAGATGACAGTGATTACTGTTCTGTTTGTGGTTTTAAAATGGAAGGAACTCAATCTAGCATTAAATCAGTAGATTTTGGTGCCAGTTCAGCAATTGATAGCGTAGTACAATTGAATATTGGTAAAAAACAAGAAAATTGTCCTAGTTGTGGTATTCCACATAAAAATGGTTTAAAATTTTGTGAAATGTGTGGCTATAATTTTGAGGATAAAACCCCTTTAGCTCAAACAGTGGTTAATCCTGCTCTGGATAAATTAATTGCATTAACTGCTGATGCTCCTGTTTTGCAAGTTACGGCTAGTCCAGTAGTTAATGCTATGAATAACAATATTCATCCTGATTTTAAAGTAGTCATTACTGCTGATTCTTCTCTATATACTGAAGATGCCGACAATCCATTTCCACAAAATACAAGTGAACGAATTTTTCATTTAGATTTAGAAGAAAATTTAGTTGGAAGAACAAATCGTACTAAAAATATAAATCCTGAAATTCCTTTGAATGATGCAGGTGTCTCACATCGTCATATGAAATTTATTAAATCTCTTGGTGGTATATGGCAAGCATTAGAGTTAGGGTCTTCTAATGGAACAAAAGTAAATGGTGTAGAGTTAGAAGCTGGAGTACCTGTAGACATTAAATCAGGTGATAGTTTTACACTTGGTATGTGGACAAGAATTACAGTTAAAAATAGATAATTAATTGTTGATTTTAGTGGTATAATTGTATAAATTTTAGGAGTAAGCATGTCTGATGTTATTGGTGTATCGAGAAATAGTTCAATTAATTCAGCTAATGTAAAGCTGTCTTATTCTCAATGGATTAAATCTAAATTAAAAACTACTCCTCAAAAGTTTAGAGCTATTCAAATAATGGGAGTTTTTATTGCATTTCTTATTTTTGTAGTTGTTGGACTATATGCATCGCATTTAAAAAATCTGCAACAAGTCATTAGTCGTGATACCGTGCCTTCTATTATCGCTGCTGAAAAGTTGCGTTATCATTTGTCAAATGCCCATGCAGAATTAATCAATATGTTTTTGTTGAAAAAAGTTGATGCAAAGTCATCTGAACAAAATAATTCTTGGAATGCATACAAAGAAAATATTAAAAAAGCACAATCTAGTTACTTAGATGCTGCACAAAACATTACCTATGGTGAAGCAGAAAGAAAACCTATTTATGATGTGATGACAGGACTCAATGAGTATGAGCGTTTAATTGGTGCGGCTCGCTTAAGTGGGAAATATGGAGAAGAGGTGGAAGAGGCAAATTCCATTATGCAAAAAACTATTTTACCAGCAACAATTGAGTTAGATAAAGCAAATTATGACATTTTAAATAATCAATATAAGCATTTTAAAGATACTAAATTTATTTATATGGGTGGAGTGTTTTTATTTTTTATTTTTGTTGTTGCATATCTTTATTTTTCTCAAAAATATTTATTTGCAAAAACCAAAAGAAAATTTAATTTAGGAATGTTATCTTCATCTTTAGTAACTATTCTAGGATTTTTAGGGGTAATAATTTTAACCAATACTACAAATAGTTTTTTACATGTTGCTAAAGATGATGCCTTTGATTCTATTCATTTAATGTGGAAAGCTAAAGCTACAGGATCAGAAATAAATTTTACTGAAAGTCTTTATTTGCTAGAAAGTGCAAACAAAGATAAACAAAATATTTTATTAAATGAGTTTGATAAAAAAGCTCAAATTGAAATGAAGTATTTACTAGATGAAAATAAAAATGTTACTTTTCAAGGTGAAGGCGTTGCTGCTAAAAATGCTATGAATTATTTTCAATCATATACAAAAATTGATCGTACTATTAGGGAATATGAAACTTTAGGTCGTCATGGAGAAGCTATTAATCTTTGTATAGGTACAAAAGAAGGTGAATCCAATTATGTTTTTGATCAATTTGACCGTTCTTTAGACAGTGTTTTGGATATTAATAGTAAAGAGTTTGACTCACATGTTAAATCTGCATTAACTAATATTTACATACTTGATTTCTTAGGTTTTGTGATGGCAATTATTTTTGGTGTGGCAGTATTCTTAGGAATTAAACCACGTATTGAAGAATATAAATATTAAAGTAAAGTATACTTTAAATAACCATGTATAATATGTGCAAGTAGCAGTCTTGCATATTACATTTTAAATATCATGAACAATGAAATAATTGAGTGGAAAAATAAATTAGAATTAATCAATAAAAACTTAATAGAATTAAGTAATGTTGATTTTGTCAAAAAAATTCGCAACAACATGACGGGACTAAATGCCATAACTTATACAGGCAAAACATACTCGTATGGTAAGGAATGTATTGATTTATTAGATAAGCTTTGGAATGATTACCGTTTAATGGATGAAACTGTACAAAGTGCTGATGAATTATATAAAAAACAAGGTGTTTTTAAAGATTATTCGCCAGAAATAAATAAATTATTACATGGGTCAATTATTACCGTGTTTAAAAATAATGTTCCTTTGGAAAAAAGAGATTTAACATATGATTCTCAAATTAGCTTAACTATGGAACAAGCACAAGAATTAATGATTGATCAATTTAGTCAAGCTAGGGATAAATTAATTTTATTGAGAGATGTTGAGAAATCAGTAGAAAATAGTATAAGCATCATTAAAAAAGAAAGTGATGAATTAAATAAATTGCAAATTAGTCTTGGGCAAAAAATTAATATAGAAGTATTTGAACAAATTAATACATTTAAAAATGACCCTTTACTAGCAATGGAGTGTTTATCAGATGCGAAAAAAAACTTAAGTGTTGTGCGCAGTAAGCTGCAAAAAATTAACAATCTAAAAATAAATATTAAACAAAAAATAGAAGATGCAAAAACAAAACTAGAAAAATTAAAGTCGTTAATTGGTAAGCAAGATAAAATATGTAGTGAAATTCAAGTTACATTTTTACCTATTCCTATTTTTGTAAATTCTGTGGCTCCAGAAGTTGTAATTTCTTATGAAAATTGGATTAAATATTTAGATGAGGCTTATGCAGATGCTTCTGTTTTAAGCTCATTAAATGTGGGAGTTCAAAAGTGTTTAGAAGCTATTGATAAAAGCATTAAAGAAGAAGAAATACATTGTGAAAAAAATCGTGAATATTTAACTGAGCTAGAGGAATTGCAGGGTCGTTTTAGAGCTTATCGTGCTAAATATCAAAGTTTGGTATTTACTGCTTCTACTGATATTGCAATTTTGATAGAAACTATCAAAAATGCTTTGTATTCAAAACCAGTAGATTTATCAATTGCTAGCAAGTTAGTTAGAAGTTTTGAACTAATTTTAAGTAATAAAAATTAATATTGGAGTGTTTTAAAGTATAATATTGAAATTATATGTTGTAGAAAAATATTTA
>JACMQJ010000158.1 GCA_014377055.1 Candidatus Sericytochromatia bacterium | reverse complement strand
TATTTTCTTAATAGTCAAGAAGTAACCTTTTTACCAGAAATAGATATAGAAGGATCAACTAAGTTTTTGCCTGTAGAAATTGTAAAAAGTATTGGTGCAAGCTTAATACTTGATACTAATAATAAAACAGCTTATGTTACCAATAATGATGAAACATTTGTTCTAAAGGAAAATACCAAGCAAATATATCTAAACAATAAGTCTTATCTTATTTCTGATGCTCCAATTTGGAAAAATAATACCTTGTATGTACCATCAAATTTTATTATTAAATTGGGTATTTTAGTTTCAGAAAATAAATATAGAAATGAATTAAATGTAATAAAAACTTTTAATATAATTAATGATTTGACCACAAATTTTGATAATTTGGAAAGTAAAATAACTTTTAATTTTAATACATTACCAGTCTATGATATTGATAAAGGAAATGGTTATTACAAAATAACCTTGTTTGGTAGTGCTGCCAAAGATTTTGAAGCTTTAAAAAAACAGATGTCAACATTTACTAATGACTTTAAAAAAATTGATCTGGATAATTCCATACCTGGTATTTTGACCATATCTTTTTATCCAAAAGCAAACTTAGATTTTTCTAATATATATTATTTGGATAAGCCAGCTAGATTAGTCATTCAATTTCCAAAGCTTTATAAAAACGAATTAAGAGAAAAAGTAAGTACTGCTTTATACAAGTCAAAAATAGCTGAAAGCAATTATCAAGGTGCAAATAAAATAAATATTTTAGAATTAAATACAAAAAAGGATTTAATATTAAAACCAATTTTGGCTAGAGATAATAATTATAATTTTAAAACAAAAGAAGTTTCAAAGCTATCAAAAGATTTTAATGCAGTTGCTGGAATCAATGCAGGCTATTTTTCAACAAAAACTAAATTTCCTCTAGGCTTGGTATACATAAATAATCAGTTGATTAGCTCTCCAATTTATAACCGTTCAGCTTTACTTTTTAATAAAGATGGTAGCTTTGAAATAAAAAATATTGATTTAAATATATTTTTAAAAACAAAAGATAATTTAGGAATGGAAAAATCTTTAAAAATTAATGCTTTTAATCAGCCACCACAAAAAGATCAGATAGTTTTATTTACCTATAATTATGGTAAAGATAATTTGAATAAAAAAAAACAGTTAGATAATTCTGATGATGAATTAACTACAAATGATGATTTTTCAGCCTATTTAGTTTCCAAACAAGGTGATCGATTAGTTAAGTTAACAGATTTTTCTGATAGCATTCCTACTAATAACTTTGTAATTTATGCTTCTGGTAAGGGTCGAGATAATTTGGACAAAATAATAGAAAGTATGAATAGTTATCAACTTTCATTTAATTATTCTGAATCCCTAGATAAAGCTTTTAATGCTATTGGTGGAGGTCCAACCCTTGTACGAGATGGTGGAATTAATATTACTTCTCAACTAGAAAAATTTAAACCTGATATTGCCGAAGGAAAAGCTCCAAGAACATCTTTGGCAATTCTTAAAAATAATAAGATTTTAATTCTAACCGTTGATGGTCGTCAAGAGAGTAGTAAGGGTATGACTCTTGAAGAATTAGCTTATTATCTAAAAACTTATGAAGCTAATAATGCTATTAATTTTGATGGTGGAGGCTCTACAGCTATGTTTTATAACAAAGACTTAATTAACTCTGTATCTGATCCAAAAGAAAGAAAAGTTAGTAATGGTCTATTTATATTTAAGAGTAACTAACAAATTTTACTTGAGTATAAATGTGATTACTGAGTATTTTGACCAGCATAAGATTTTTTTAAAATCTCACATGAATCGCTAGAACCTAATTTGCAGGCATTTTTAAATTGGATTATAGCTTGTTCGTATTTACCTTGTTTTTTGTAAGCTAAACCAATAAGATAATATGCCATATAATTATTAGGATTAATACTAATCGCTTTTTGATATAATTTTATAGCTTCGTCAAGTTCTTCTCTATAATAATAAATAATACCTAAATTATCGTAATAAGCTATATCATTTGGATTAAGCAAAATGGCTTTTTTATAAAGTTCAATAGCTTGATCATATTTACCTTGAGCATTGTAACAAACACCAATATTATAATAGGCTATTGCACTATCTGGATTGATAGTTAGCACTTTTTGATATTGTTTTATAGCTTCATCATTTTCACCTTTAGCATTATATTCATCCCCTAAAGTCAAGTAAGCAAGAATAAAAAAAGGATTTAGCTGTAATGTTTTTTTAATTAATGGATCATCAATGGAGTGATCTAGAGTGTTAGCCCATAACCAAAAATATGATTCACCATCATTAGGGCTTAAATCTATTGCTTTTTTAGCCGAATTACGACCTTCTTCAAAATTATGTTTGATATTATAAACGCTGGATAAGGCTCTATAGGCTTGTGCTAAATTATTATTTTGCTGTAAAGCTTGATTAGCCGTAATTTCAGCTTTTTGTAAGATATCCTTATAAGGTTGATCGCTTTGTTGTAATTGATATGCCCACAGTGATAATGTTTCAGCTTTAGATGCTAGAGCTAAAGTATAATTAGGATCTATTGCTAAAGCTTGATCAAAAAATTTGACTGACTGAGAAAAATCTTTGTCAAAAATTAAATAACTGTTTCTTCCTTTGGTATAATAGTCATAGGCTGTAATGTTATCAGTAGCATTAGTAATATCACTAATTAGCTCTTTTTGATTTGATGTGATTTGAATATTCTGTTGTTTAACAATTTCAAGAGCAAGTTGATCTTGTATATTAAAAATACTTGTACCAGTCACAGGAGATAAAGACTTAATGATAACGCCACTTTCAACATCTGTAAAATGAACATTAACTCTATAATTTTTATCTTCAACCTGAATAGTTCCTAAAACTAATATTTCAGCATTCAAAAGTCTTCCTAATTTAATCGTAGTTTTGCTATCTGTGAATCCTGAGTTTTGAAAAGCAACTTCTTTCATAACAGCATTTAACTGACCTCTATCGATCATAATAAATTCTGGAATATTACCCAAAGCATTGGTTAGAGTATCCATTGTACCTATTCCAAATTGCTTTATTTTGGGATCATTATCCAAAACCTCAAAGGGAAGTACAGCTATTCTTTTGGAAGCATAAGATGGAGATATAAAGATAAATAAAAATATAACTATTATAAAAAGAGTGTCTTTTATTTTTAGCAAAAATTTATTCAAATTTACTTTTCTCCAAAAGGTTTAATAAAACAAATAACTCTATTATATTAAATTATTGATGATTTGTTTCATTTTTTTTAAAGCAATCGCACGATGACTAACTTCATTTTTTTGTTCTCTTGACATATCATTAAAGGTTAAAGACAATGGTGGATAGTAAAACAAAGGATCGTAGCCAAATATTTCATCTTGACTATAATGCTCTAAAATAACACCTTTGGTTATGCCCTCAGTAATATATTGAATATCATCACCATATATTGCCAAAGAACAATTAAATTGAGCTGTTCTTTTTTCGCTAGATATGCCAAGCATCATTTCTAATAATTTATCATTATTATTCTTGTCATTGGCATCATCACCTGCAAATCTTGCTGAGTATATTCCTGGCTCACCATTCATAGCATCAACTTCTAGTCCTGAATCGTCAGCTAGAGATAAAAGACCTGTATGAGAATAAACTGTTCTAGCTTTTTTTAGAGCATTTTCAGAAAAAGTTTGTCCATCTTCAATTGTTTCTGGACAATTAGGAAAATCTTTTAAGGTCAAAATTTCAATATCGAGATCGCTGAGTAATTCTAATAATTCTTTTACTTTTTTTTCATTAGTTGTTGCAAGTACAATTTTTAGCATGATATAGGTTAAATATCCTTTTTAAAACTTTTCATTATAGCCTGTAAGCTCAACATATCCATCCCCAGTAAAATTTTCGCCTGTGACTTTAACTGCACCTTCCCAATAGGCAAAAGAAAGATTTAATTCTTGATTTTTCATAAAAGGCACAATATTCATTGATATATTATATTTAGGCAAATCAACCTGCCACTTAGCAGGGTATCTAACCTTGGTTGTTGGACTTGTCCAGTAATCCAAAACTTTAATCAAAAAATCTTCCTTTTTAAGATGAATTGACTGACCATTTTTTTCTATTAGTGTACCTGACGAAAAAGGATCTATTTGTCCATTTTTTAGTCGTAATTGATAAATC
>JACMQJ010000157.1 GCA_014377055.1 Candidatus Sericytochromatia bacterium | reverse complement strand
AGTAACCAATGATATAATGCTTAACATTGAAAATAAAATTAAGTGAGGTCTTATGTCAATCAATCTAACAAAAGGTCAAAAAATATCATTAGAAAAAGAGTCAGGAAGTAAATTAAGCAAAATTACTATGGGTCTTGGTTGGGATGCAGTCAAAACTAGCAAGAGTGAAGCTCCCAAAAAAGGATTTTTGAGTAGTTTATTTGGTGGAAATACCTCGTCTGAGGCTGATGATAGTATCGATCTTGATGCTTCATGTGTTATGTTCGATGTAAACAAAAATATTGTTGACACAGTTTGGTTTAGACAACTGGTAAGTAATGATGGAAGCGTTATACACACAGGAGATAATCGAACAGGTTCTAGTGATGGAGATGATGAACAAATAAATGTTGATTTGGCTAGAGTTCCTCAATCTGTTAATACATTATTTTTTGTAGTTAATAGTTTTACTGGACAAAATTTTAGTCAAGTTGCAAATGCTTATTGTCGTATTGTTGATGCCGATACCAATAAAGAAATAGCTAAATATGATTTAAGTTGTCAAGGAAATCATACCGCTATGGCTATGACCAAAATTTATCGTCACAATGGTGATTGGAAAATGCACGCTATTGGTGAAAATGGTAGTGGTGCAACCTTTGAAAAATTAATGCCTTTAATGCAAAACTATTTGTAAAATATGTCAAAAAAAATAACTCAGGGTGAAGGCTGGAAAGTTATTTCAGCTACCCCAGAGATAGAAAAAAAAGAAGTTATTTCAAAATTACCTGAACAACAAAAAATAAAAATATCTATTGAAAAAAGAAAAAAAGGTAAAATTGTTACTGTGTTGAGTAATTTAATTCTTTCAAATGAGGATTTGAATATTTTAACAAAACTACTTAAAAATTCCTGCGGAACGGGTGGAGTAATTAGCGAAAATAATATTGAGCTTCAAGGTGATATTCAACAAAAAGTTAAGGATTGGCTAATGGTTAATAAATGGGGAATACATAGCTTCAAAAGATAATATTAATTATTTATTTAGCCCTTATAACTTAAGCTTTTAGGACTTAGAATAAATTCATATTATTTAATAAGTCGTGTGGTAATTGAGTGGAAAAATCAGAGAAAAATAATAAAAGTGTTCTAAAGGTGTTGTCTATGGTGACCTTGGTACCAATGGTATTAAGTTAAAGCTGAAATATAGAATTATCAATGTTTGTAGAGACGTTTTACTAAACGTCCGTCCAGTCAACGGTATATATAAATATTGGCTTATCAGTAAGAACTTTAGCAATAATTATAATCATTTATGAGTTTTGTTGTATTTACCGTTTATTTTGGGTGTTTAGTTAAACACCCCTACATTAGAATTGGTAAACATTACAGCTTTTTAATTCCTTAACTTAATACCATTGACCTTGGTACTAGCCCTATTTATACATTAAAAGAATGTTTTCATCAAGGATCTATCTTACCTGCAACACCTGTAATTTCGGTTTTGTCTGCTTTAGAAGGTTTAGAAATTGCCACATCTTCGGCAAAGCCTTTTCTCATACCACTAACATGTATTATTTTAATAGGATTGTTCACCGCTCAACGTTATGGTACAAGTAAAATAGGTAAAATTTTTGGACCAATTATGCTTGTCTGATTTTTATCTATAAATCTTTTGGGGCTAGACTATATCATAAAATACCCACTTGTATT
>JACMQJ010000743.1 GCA_014377055.1 Candidatus Sericytochromatia bacterium | reverse complement strand
AGTGGTATAGCCAAAGCTCCAATAATTGTTGATTGCCAATTACGCAAAAATACAAATATAACCAAAACAGCCAAACCAGCACCAAGAAATAAGGCATCTCTTGAAGCAATATAACTATCGTGAGTATATTTAGCTGTTGTTCTGATTAAGTTTATTTTAATATCAGAGGGTAATCTTTTTTCTAACTCTGAAACTTTTTTTCTGACACCTTCTTCAGTGCTGATAAGACTTGCACCTTGAGCTCTAGTAACAGCAAAAGATACAACTGGCTTACCATCTAGTCTAGCAATTTGTCTCACATCAGCAGTAGCATCAGATATTTTACCAAGAGTATCTAAGCGAGCATTTTGACCTGTTGGTAAAGATATTTGTAAACTTCTTAGCTGATCAACAGTCAAAGCAGAACCAATAGTTCTAATTGTTTGTTCTTGGCTACCTGCCTCACCTTGACCACCAGGAACATTAATATTTAAAGATTTAATTTGAGCACTTATTTGATCCGCAGTGACACCTAATGCTCTCATTCTTTCAGGATTAAGCTCAACCCTTATTTCTCTATCAAGCCCACCCGCACGAGTTACTTGACCAACACCTGGAACAGTAAGTATTTCACGAGAAATAGTATTATCTATCAAATAACTAAGTTGTTCAACTGATTTTGATGAGCTTTCAATCGAATAAACAATAAATGGTTCACCTGAAAAATTAGGATGTGTAATTGATGGATCATTTATATCCTGTGGCAAACTTTGTCTTATTTTTGAAATGGCATCACGAACATCATTAAGAGCTGTTTGTGTTGGATATCCAACTGTAAACTCAATAGCTGTAAGAGAGCTACCATCAGTTACAGTTGAAGTTATATGTTCAAGCCCTGCTATACCAATTAATGAATCCTCAACTTTTTTGGTAACATCTGCTTCCAACTCTTTTGGTGAAGCACCAGGCTGAACAATATTTGCAATAATTATTGGAAAATCAACATTAGGATTTTCATCAATACCAAGTTTAGTAAAACTAAAAATACCGAGCAAAGTAATAATCAAGAAAAAAAGAATAACTGGTGTTGGTCTTTTAATTGACCATTCAGAAATATTCATGGTAATCTCCTATTTTTATCATTGTAAACGACTTTTACAACATCTCCATCTTTTATAAATCCCGCACCTTCATTTATTATTTCATCATTGATACTAAGACCTTTTTTTACTTCAACAAGTTTATCTCTTATTGTTCCTGTAGTTATAGGGCGAGCTTTGGCAACTGAGTTATTAACTACAAATACTTGAGCATTACCATCAGTATTAATAATTGATTTGGTAGGTATCATTATTCCTTTTGATTCGCCAATATTTACAACTCCTTTAATAAATTGTCCTGTTTGCATTCCTTTAACATAGACTACATCAATTTTTACAATGGCTTGTCTACTAGCTTGATCAACTCCAGGCCCTATTTGTCTGATTTTACCTGTAGTTTTTAGACTAGAATTGGCATCACTTGAGATACTTACACTATCACCTATTTTTATTGAATTTAGATCCAACTCAGGGATTTTTGCTTGTAATTCAAATCTATTATTTCTTATTACTGTAAATAACTTTGCGGCAGATGATGAAACATCACCAAGATGAACCATTCTATCCAAAACTAGTCCACTATCAGGAGCTTTTACTATTGTTTGAGATAACTGTACATTAAGTTGTTGTATTTGTGCTGATATGTCTGCAACAGAAGCTTGAGCAATTCTTATATCTTCACTTCTCGCACCTGCTTTTAATAAATTTAATCTTTCAAGCTCTTGATTATACAAAGCTTGCGATGTTTCAAAGGTAGTTTTACGTGTATCTGAGTCAATTCGGCTAACTGCACCTTGAGAATATAATAATTCATAACGTTTGGCATTATCTCTTGCATTATCAAGAGAGGCTTTAGCCTGTATCAATGCAGCTTCTTGACGTAATACATCTTGGCTTCTATTTGGATTACGAACTTTATCAAGTTGAGCCTGAGAGCTCGCTAATCTTGCTCTAGTTGAAGCTAGTTGGGCGATTAGAGACGCATCATCAAGTTTGATCAAAATTTGACCTTTATTAACTGATTCTCCAGACTCAGCATATATACCTATGACTTTGAGTCCATTAGCGGATGGGGATATAGATAATAAATCCCAAGCAGCTAGAGTACCTGTCACATTCAAGTTTTTTTGTATTACCTTAAATTCAGGCTTAAAAGTTGAAACTGTTAAAACTGGTGGTGGACTTGATGAGGCATTCACTTTCTTATCTTTTGCTTTAGAATTACAGCCAAGCACGCCAGATGATATAAAAATCATCATAATAATGCCTTTGTATAGTCCTTTATTAAACCTTTTTTTAGACATGGTATTGTTTGAATTATTGCTATTGTCCAAAAACATATACAACCCTCTTATTAACTATTTTTATTGATATAAATACTGTATTTATTAAATTTATACTTACTATATTGCTATTTAAAATTATTTATTTATACTTGAGACTATTATACTTTATTTTAGTTTATGTATCAAATTATATGATTATTAAATATTTAGATTATCGAAGTATTTTATTTTTAAAATAAATAACTAAAACTTATTATTAAATAAATAAGTACACTACTGCTATAGTTACTCTTTCACTTAATTAACTTACTTTAATAACTAATAAAATACAACTGACTATTTAATTATTTAAATTATTTATGTGCTAGAAATCATCCTTATGAGTAATATAATAGTAACTTATTAAGGATTAAGATTCTATTAAAATACTTTTGGTAATTTTATAATAAAAAATATGGATGTTTCAATTATTGTTATTAGCTATAACACCAAAGACTATACAAAGAAATGTTTAGAATCTATTTATCAAAAAACTAAAGATATAGATTTTGATATTTATGTTGTTGATAATAAATCTTCTGACGGATCACAAGAAATGATTAAATCCAACTTTCCTCAAATAAAATTGATCGAAAATAATCATAATGTAGGCTTTGGTAGTGCCAATAATCAAGCAATAAAATTATCAATAGCAAGATATGTTTTTTTACTTAATCCTGATACGTTTTTATTAAATAATGCAATAAAAATACTTTATGATTTTATTGATAACAAAGGAAACAAAGGTGTAGGTTGCTGTGGAGGAGATATTTTTGACCAAGATATGTTACCAATAATTTCTCATGGTCATTTTCCAACTCTTAGACATATAATTTTTGAATTTGGTTTAAATAAAATTTTTAAATCTTACTTTATTAATAATATTTCTGATGGAGTCGCAAATTATGGTTATAAAATAAAGAATGTTCAATATATCAGTGGTTCAGCAATGTTGATTAGAAGAGAAGCATTAGATAAAGTTGGATTATTTGATGAAGACTTTTTTTTATATTATGAAGAAACAGAACTATGTTATAGAATCTTTAAATTAGGATATAGAATTATGTTAGTGCCTCAAGCAAAAATAATACACTATATGAGTAAATCTGTAGAAAAAATTAATAATGAAAAAAAAATAAGATTCCAAACTACAGGCAAATATCTTTTTTTTAAAAAATCTTATGGAACACTTCAAGCAAAAATAGCTGTTTTATTGTTAATAATAAAATATTCATTATTAACAATATTATTGAGAAAAAAAGATTATTTTATTCGTTTAAAAATAAATATACAGTTATTTTTTTAGTTATATATTAGACAAACAAATTTGCTAATTTGTTTGTCTAATTTAAATTTAGCATTATAAAATAAGTGATATAAATTAATCCCCAAAAAGCTTAACGCTTTCTTTTACTTTTCCTTTTGGTAGTTCTTTGCTTAATAATTTAAAAGAGTCACCTTTTTGTCTGGAGTTACCTCCATTTGAGT
>JACMQJ010000742.1 GCA_014377055.1 Candidatus Sericytochromatia bacterium | reverse complement strand
TTTATTTTGACCAAAAATCAAATGTTTTATTTAGTAGTGATCCAAAAGATACTATTGCCACTACTTATGGCATCAATTCATCTATAGATTTCTAGTTATTAATCATGAAGACACATTACAAAAGTGATTTAGTAATGTATCTTTTTTACTTCAAGATTTAATTATGGAAAAAACTAACAAACATAATATTGGCTTGTATATAATGTCGTTTATTTATATTTTAGCTGGTATAAATCATTTTGTAATGCCAAATTTTTATATGAAAATTATGCCTTCTTATCTTCCTTATCATTTACAATTAGTATATTTAAGTGGATTAATTGAGTCAGGTCTTGGGTTGTTAATTTTATCAAATAAGTATCAAAAATTAGCTGGTTGGGGAATAATTCTATTATTAATAGCAGTTTCTCCAGCAAATATTTATCAATATACGTCAGGTCAAATACCTCTATTTGCATTTATTATTAGAGCTATTATTCAGTTTTTATTAGTTTGGTGGTCTTATACCTACACTATTAAAAGCAAAAAAGATATTTAGATCTCACAGGTTAATACACTCTATATATAACGTTTAATTTAATTGGTGTTAAGCTTTAGACTTAGAATGACATACTGAGCTTATCGAAGCGATATTTAAATCTTATATACTTATTTTTTATCTGTATATTTAGCAATTGTTTCTTTAAGTAATTTATCGTCAAATTCACCTTTTACCAAAAATGAATCTGCAAGTGACAAATCTAGTCTTTCTTTAATACCATCTTTTTGTCCTACTATTAAAATAACGGGAGTATCTTTTGTATGAATATTACTTTTTATCCACCTAGAAAAATCTAGTCCATTAAGTGATGTTAAACCTATCTCTGTTATAACAATATCTGGTGTCATTTCCAAAAATATACTTTTGGCTTCTTCTCCATCTTTTGAGGTTATAAGCTCAAATTCAGAACCAATTAATTTTTTTTGAAATAATAATAACATTAGCTCTGATTTATGAACTGATAAAACAACTTTTTTTCTCTTCTTATATTTTTTATTTAAATTAACTATTTCTTTTTCTAGCTCTTTAACTTTATTTTCTATTAAAATTAAATTTTCTTTTTGCTTATTATAGTTATGTTGAGATTCTTTTTGTTTATTTAGATTATTATCAAGTTTAAAAGACGTTTGTTGAAACTCAACCATATTTATATAATCTAGTTTATTATTTATGATTTTATTAACTTCTTTAAGTGACTTAATTTCGTTGTTTGCTATAGATAATTCTTTTTTTAATATTTCAATTTCTATTATTGTATTCTTATTTATTTTTGATATTGAAATATAACTAGTTAAGAAGTTTTCTAAATCAAGGTTTTCAGAATTTAGATAATTAATACACATGGATTTTAAATCTTCTTTTGAAAGATCAACAAGGTCAAAAGTTTTAAAATTATTTTTCTTATCTGCCATTAGTTTTATTAATAGAAATAGTATAAGTATTACAATACCTTAGACACATAGCTTTAAACGTAGTATTTAGGTTAAATATATTTAACACAAAATCTAGGTTTCAGACTCTTTTTATACATAATTTATATCAACTGTCTAAAGTATTGGTATTACTGTTATATATAATAACTTAGCCTTATAAGGTGTCAAGTCAAAAAAAATAAATCTATTTTTTGTTTATAATATTTTTAATGATTTCTTAGAGATAATATTTAATAGGAATATAAATAATAGTAGTATTCAAATGATTCTAAAAAGTTTTTGTTAGTGTCTTTATTTTGAATAGTTCCATTTGTTTGTTCTGAGCCCAAGTTAACCAATGCAGAGTTATTTAACCTAACTATATATTTAAACACAAATATAGTTAATATCTCTTTTAATTTTTTAATACTTTCAGATCCGTAAAAAATAATATACACTGTAAGCTTTGAGTAGTAACAATTAACCTTAATTTTTAAGGATATAAGAAAAAGTTCTGAGGCTTATTTATGGATGAGAATATAATAGAAAATACCGACCCTATTTATGAATTGCATTGTATTAGGCATTCAACAGCACATATTATGGCACATGCGGTTGAGCAGATGTTTCCTGATGCAAAATTTGCTATAGGTCCTGTTATCAAAGATGGTTTTTATTATGATATGGCATTGCCACGTAATCTTAACGATGATGATTTAGTCGAAATAGAAAAAAGAATGAAGGATATTGTTAAATCAAATAATCCTTTTAGAAGAGATGAGTGGGATAAAGACAAGGCTAGAGAGTGGTTTGGCGAGCATCATCAAGATTTTAAATTAGAGTTAATTGATGGAATTACAGATGAAAAAGTAACAATTTATACAGAGGGTGATTTTACAGATCTCTGTGCTGGTCCTCATGTTAGATATACTAAACAATGCAAAAATTTTAAGCTACTTAAAACTTCTGGTGCTTATTGGCGTGGCGATGAAAAAAATCCTATGCTACAAAGAATTTATGGTACAGCTTGGAAAACCAAAGAAGAGTTAGATTTACACCTTAATCAACTTGAAGAAGCAAAAAAGAGAGATCATCGTAAACTTGGTAAAGAATTAGAACTATTTTTCTTTCATCCTTATGCTCCAGGAAGTCCATTTTGGTTGCCAAAGGGAAATACAATTTTTCAAATCCTTTCTAGCAAAATCAGAGAATATAATGCTCGTAATGGTTATGTCGAAGTCAGAACCCCTCAATTATTTAAAAAAGATTTATGGGAAACCTCAGGTCATTGGGAGCATTACAAAGATGATATGTTTAATTTTGAAAGTGAAGAAGAAACATACAGCCTTAAGCCTATGAATTGTCCTTCTCACATGTTGATTTTTAAAAGCCAATTAAGAAGCTATCGTGATTTACCTATTAGGATTCATGATCAAGGTGTTTTGCATAGAAATGAAGATTCAGGAGCTTTGGGTGGTTTAACTAGAGTACGAATGTTTTCACAAGATGATGCTCACGTATTTGCTACAGAAGAAACTCTTAAGCAAGAAATAAACAGTATTTTGACAATGATCAAAAGAATTTATTCTGTTTTTGATATGAAATTTAGTGTTAGCTTATCAACCAGACCAGAAAACTTTATGGGTGAACCTGAGTTATGGGATATGGCAGAAAAAATGCTTGAAGAAGTTATTATTGAAAATGAACTTGAATACAAGTTAAATAAAGGTGATGGGGCTTTTTATGGTCCGAAAATTGATTATTTGGTTACTGATGCTATTGGTAGAGAGTTTCAAACAGCAACAACACAGCTAGATTTTCAATTACCAAGAAGATTTGATTTAACTTATGTCGATAAAGATAATAGTTTTAAACATCCGATTGTTATCCATAGAGCTATGTATGGTAGCCTTGAAAGATTTATTGGCATTTTAATTGAACATTATGCTGGTATTTTCCCATTATGGCTTGCACCTGTACAATGTCATGTAATTAATATTTCTGATAGACATGCCGAATATGCTCATAAAGTGTCTAATCTATTGGCAGAAAGAGGAATTAGAGCAGTTGTTGATGATAGAAATGAAACCATGAATTATAAAATAAGGGAGGCACAACTCAAAAAAATACCTTATATGTTGATAGTTGGTGACAAAGAAATGGAAGCTGAATCAATTGGTGTTAGAAATCTTAAAGGCGGAGATTTAGGCTTAGCGACTGTTTCTGACTTTATTGAACAAATTACAGCCGAAGCCAAAATGGATTTTTAACATTACAAAATAAAAACTTTATGTTAGAAAAATAAGTTTAGAATATATAATAAAATCATAAATTTTAAGTTTTTTAGAAGAATAATGTTAAATATTGTTATTAATAAAATTGGATATATTTATTATTTTACCC
The DNA here is from genome assembly GCA_014377055.1 of Candidatus Sericytochromatia bacterium. Lineage (GTDB taxonomy): Bacteria > Cyanobacteriota > Sericytochromatia > UBA7694 > JACMQJ01 > JACMQJ01. The sequence goes on along the minus strand of JACMQJ010000742.1, from coordinate 3,599 downwards.
CATAGTAGGGCTGTATTTTTCACGTAATAATAAAAAAAAGGCTCTGAGAAATCAGGGCTTTTTTTTATAAGATTTTTTAGGGATTATGGAACAAGTTAAAAAAGTAGCAATACAAGGATTTAAAGCATCATTTCATGAAATTGCTGCATATAAATATTTTGGTAATAATATTGAATTATTGATGTGCGAAACTTTTCGTAGTTTATTTAATGAGATAAAAATAAAAAACTCTGCCTTTGGAGTCGTAGCAATTGAAAATACAGTTGCAGGTACTCTTTTACCTAATTATGCCTTATTAAGAAACTCTCAATCAAAAATTATTGGCGAAGTATATTTACAAATTCAGCAAAATCTAATGGCTTTACCAAATCAAAGTATTGATGAAATAAGAGAAGTCCATTCTCATCCGATGGCTATTTTGCAGTGTCAAGAATTTTTTGAAGACTATCCTAATATAAAATTAATTGAAAGTACCGATACAGCTATTAGTGCGGCTTGGATTCGAGAGAATAATCTAAAAGAAACGGGAGCTATTGCGAGTAAATTAGCCGCTGAAACTTATAATTTAAATATCATACAAAGTAGTATTGAAACTAATAAAAAGAATTTTACTCGATTTTTAGTTATCCAAGATACATTGCAATTACCTCTAAAAGTAATTAACCCTAATAAAGCATCACTGTCATTTCATTTGGCACATAAAACGGGTAGTTTGGCTAATATATTAATGTCATTATCTGAAAATGGAATGAATCTAACTAAAATACAATCTTTGCCATTGGTTGGTAGAGAATGGGAATACTTTTTTCATTTGGATCTAGAATTTGATGATTATACAACTTATCTAAATGCTCTGGAAGATATAAAAATAGATACTCATCAACTAACAATTCTTGGCGAATACAAAAGAGGAGATAAACAGTTTTGATTATAACTATCATAGGAGTTGGTTTAATTGGTGGTTCTATTGCTCTAGCTCTAAAAGATAATAACTTTTCCACCAAAATAATAGGTGTCGATCAAAGTGCTGAAAATATAAGCAAAGCGTTAGAATTAGGGATAATTGATCAAAGCTTAGAATTAAAAGAGGCAATAAAAATATCAGATTTAATTATTATTTCTATTCCAGTTAATGTAACCACTAATGTTTTACATCAAGTAATGGATAATATATCTTATAATACTGTAGTTACAGATGTTGGCTCAACAAAAAGAGAAATTTGTCATTCAATTATTGAACATCCAAAGAGAAAAAACTTTGTAGCATCTCATCCAATAGCTGGTACTGAACATTCTGGGCCTCAAGCAGCTCTAAGAGATCTATTCATTAATAAATTTGGTATTATTTGTGATCAAGAAAAAAGTTCTGATTTTGCTTTAAAAACTGTAGAGAATATGTATCGGGCTTTGCAAATGAAACTTGTCTATATGGATTCAGCTTCTCATGATTTACATATAGCTTATGTCAGTCATCTTTCACATATTAGCTCATTTGCTTTGGGGGTAACTGTTTTGGAAAAAGAAAAAGATGAATCAACGATCTTTAATCTTGCAGGTAGTGGTTTTGAGTCAACTGTCCGTCTAGCCAAGAGTTCACCTGAAATGTGGTCTCCGATTTTTGAGCAAAATTCCGAAAATATTTCTGAAGCTTTGAGTCAATATATCAAACAATTAGAAAATTTTAAATCATATATTGATAATAAAGAATTCTCAAAATGCTTTCAAGTAATGACAGAAGCAAATGAAATACGTCGAGTTTTGGATGGAATAAGTAAAGGCGTATTAGAAAAACGTAGTTAAATAAAATTATATTTTTAGAGAGGTAACGTATGTTAGATTTACAATTAAAAGAGTTTTTTTCGAGAGATACAAAGGGTGGTAAACCTTTTATTATTGCTGGACCTTGTAGTGCTGAAACAGAGGAACAAGTTCACGAAACAGTTAGACAACTGGCAAAACAAAATGTTGATGCCATTAGAGCAGGTATTTGGAAACCAAGAACAAGACCAAACTCTTTTGAGGGAATTGGTACTATTGGCTTAAAATGGCTAAAAGATGCTTGTAAAGAAGTAAATTTACCCGCAGCTGTAGAAGTGGCTAATGCAAAACATGTTTATGAATGTCTTAAATTTGGTATAGATATTTTATGGATTGGTGCAAGAACAACCGTTAACCCATTTGCTGTACAAGAAATAGCGGATGCTCTTGAGGGTGCAGATGTTCCTATTATGGTAAAAAATCCAATTAATCCAGATCTTGAGTTATGGATTGGTGCTATCGAAAGATTACATAAGGCTGGATTAAGAAGAATTGCGGCTATTCATAGAGGTTTTTCTAGCTATGAAAAAACAAAATATAGAAATAGACCTTATTGGGAAATACCTATTGAATTAAAAAGAAGAATACCGAACTTACCTATTATTTGTGATCCAAGCCATATTTGTGGTACAAGAGAATTAATTGCTTCTGTTTGTCAGAAAGCAATGGATTTAAATTTTGATGGTTTGATCATCGAGTCACACAGAGATCCTTCACATGCTTGGAGTGATGCAGCTCAACAGGTTACTCCTGATAGACTTAGTGAAATAATTAATAATTTGATTTTGAGGAGAGTTAGTACAGATAACCCTGAATTTAATACACAGCTTGAAGATTTAAGAAACAAAATAGATAGAGTTGATGATGAATTACTTGATATTCTTAGCCAAAGGATGGAAATTGTTAAAGATATAGCTAATTGTAAAAAAGAAAATAATATCACAATTCTTCAACCTGGACGTTGGGACGAAATTGTAAAAAATAGTTTGGTTAAAGGTCGTAAAAGAAACCTTTCTGATGATATGATAACTACGTTATTTCAGGCCGTTCATAAAGAATCTATTAGAAAGCAAACAGAGATTATGAACGAAGAATAGTTTATAATATTACAGTCTTCTTTTAGGAGACTATTAAAAAATATTTTATGGAGAGTTATTTATGAAAAAACTTATAATAGCTATTTTATTAGCTTCTAGTACTCAATATGCTTATGCTGATAATAAAGTAAAAAGTGAATTGAATCAAACAAATAGCATTGAAATATCAACACAAGATGCTAAAAAAGCTTTGATCAAAAAAGATCATATATTTATTGATGTTCGTGAAAAGTGGGAATATGATAATGGACATATCAAAGGAATTAAGTTAATTCCATTATCTACAATTCCAACTGAATCATTAAAATTGGATAAAAAAGCTAAATATATAGCTGTCTGTGGAGTTGGTGTTAGAAGTAAAAAGGCTGCTGAAAAGATGAAAAAATTAGGTCTTAATGTTGTAAGTATGGCTGGTGGTATGAATGAATGGCAAGACAAGGGTTATCCTGTAAAAAAGGATTAAATTAATTACATATTAATGTATAAGAGGTATTATTTAACTCTAAACTATTTTTTGGTTAAATAAAATTATTGGTTTGGTAGTAAAAATATTAATTTATATCATAGATGGTTTTTCAAACCTCTTATACAATATAGGGTACAAAAATATTGCCATAAATATTAGTAATGAGCCTAAATAAAAACCCGAATTTAATTCTTTATTCTCTTTAAATATGATGATTG
>JACMQJ010000156.1 GCA_014377055.1 Candidatus Sericytochromatia bacterium | reverse complement strand
CCTGGTTTGTATAACTCTCAAACATCGCTTGCTATTTCGTCTGGAGATCTCACTCTTGACGCCAATGGTGATGCTAATGCCGTCTGGGTCTTCCAAATGGGTTCAACTCTTACAACAACAGCTGGTCGTAAGGTTATCTTGATTAATAGTGCAAAGGCAAATAATATCTTTTGGCAGGTAGGAACTTCGGCTACTTTTGGTACAAATTCGGTTTTCAAAGGTAACGTTTTAGCTGCTGTATCGATAACAATGCAAACTGGAGCTTCGTTAGAAGGAAGAGCCTTGACTCAGAGTGGAGCGGTGTCGTTAGATACATCTACGGTGACTAAGCCAGCTCAGTAATCTAAAGGTATTTTAAAAATGGCTAGGGGGAAATCCCCTAGCCATTTTCATTTTAAAACAATAAACATTAGAATAATCCAGATATTAATAACTTTATCACTACCTTCGGAATCCAAAAAATTACCATATAATAGACTTTTTGCACATCCTAACTTTGTAGTATATTTGGTTTAAGTCAAAATACTCTTTGTATCTCAGAGTGATATTATCATTAATTCGGCAAGCTCAGCACAAGACTTAACTAAATCACAGTATAATTAAGAATCTCAAGCTTATTGACAAATAATCATGGATTATCTAAGGGTTATAATGTAAAAAATTAATAATTACTTTAAAGATTTTTTATAATATTTCTTGGTCTTCATGGGTTTTATTAGCTTCATTTGTAGCTAAAATATTCTTTTCGTAGCTAGGTTGTCTTGCTAATTCTTTTTCTAAAATAGCACTTTCAGAAATACCAGTTAAATTATGCATCATTTTTAATAAACTTTGACCTTCAACAAGAATATTTTCTATACTTTTCCATTTGGCATCATCTTTATTAAATAAGGCTACTATTTTATCATTTTCTTGTCTAAAAATAATATTAATTTGATTCATTATCTCATTATTTATTTGCTCATAAACGCTTAATGATTGCTCAAAAAAAGTATATAAGCTGTCACAAATTATTTTCCATAAATATGCCTCTAGTTTAATAAAACTACTTGACCATTTTGTAGACTGCATTCTTATTGATTCAAAGCTAAGAGTATCGACTTCCTGAGTTAGAACATCTTTTCCTTTTGGAAATAAAAAGTTTAACCAGCTTTTTGGAGATTGCTCAGGATTTTCTATTTCTATATTTTTTTTACCTTCTTCTACAACAGGAACTATATCAATTATGTTAAGGAAAGAGTTATCATGTTTAAAACTATTAATTAATAAAGGTTCAACGAATTTTAATTGATATTTATTTTCTAGTTTGGTGAGCATTTTTTCATATAAATCATAAGTTTCTTTATTTTTCTTGATCATCCATCTACTAACTCTAACGGCTAATTCATCAATATGATTTTGTAACTCAAATTTTAATTTTTGATCGACAGCTATTACAAGATTTTGACAAAGATATTCAATTTGCTTACGAATTTCTTGTACTTTTTCTTTTTCATAATCATCATTATCAGCCATCTCAAAAGTACGTCCATTGTCAATATACTTTTTTTCACTAAATAATTTTACACGTAAAAAATCATAATGTTCAGCAATCTGTTTTGCTATTTTTTCGTCCCAATCATGATATTTGATCAGTTCATCAACTAAAACATCTGATCTTTTTTCTTCAATAAATGCCTGCTCAATTGGTTCAATAGTTTCTTTTTCAACTGCACGTCTAATGTTCTCAATAGTTTCATCAACATGACCAATATCAAGAACTTTGATTGCTTCTTTTTTAAAGCTTGAATCATAACTTCTTAATTTGATAAAGCTATCATCAATTAGAGATTTTGTTGATTCAATTAATATATTTTTTTGTTCCCCAATACCTTTGTATGTATTGATTATTTCTTCTCTATTTTTTTCTAAACCTTTTTGATTATTAATTTTATCAATTACCATTTGATCAGATAATGATAATAATAAATCATCAATTTCGTTAACTATTTTGTACATAGGTATGTATAAAACGAGCTCTTTTAAGTATTTATTATTTTTTTCTTTAATTGATTCAAGAAGATTGGTTCCACCACTTTTTTTTAGACATTCAGTCCAAAACTTTTTGAATAATAAATAATCAGGTATTTGATCCTTTTTAATAGTTTTCTTTATTTCAAAAATTAAATCGACATTTTCTTCACTTGAATCTTGTATTTCTGAAATAGTTTTTGCTTGATCTTTAAAACATTTTTTTAGATTATCTTTAATTATTTCAATATACATTTTTTGTTCATCTGTATAAGTATCAATATTTTCAGGATTATATTTTTTTAAATCCCCATTTTCATAACCCAAAAAAGCACATTGAACGTAATACATAAGCAAAGCATTAAGAGGTAAAACTTCTATATCTTCTTTGATACCAAATTTAATTTTTATTTGTTTTTTACACTTTTCTATTGATATATCCAGTTCATCATCATCATAATTTCTCAAATCAACTTTATTAAGAATGAAAATTATTGCGTCTTTACTACCAACATTTTGTTTCATTTTTTGTAATTTTTCAAATAAATGATTTGTTTCTTTAGTTTCTTTATTAAAAAGAACTGTGTAGTCAATTAAAAAAACAACTATTGAAGCCTTTACTTCTTCATCAACAAACTGTAAGCTTTCTGAATCGGCAATCATCAATGGTAGTTCTATTATTTCAGTTTTTGCACTATTTTCCAAACCAATAAACTCAGGGTTATTACCAGTAAAAAAGGAACTTTCAACAGTAATATAAGGAGGTGAAAGATTATCTTTACCTAATTTATTACGATAGTTTTCCATAATACTTTTTATTCCAGTATAAGCAGATTTGTAATCTTTATTAAAAGATCCATTTTCCCATAAATTATTGGCTATCATAGTATCAATAGTTATCTTACATGAATTTTTTAATTCATTGTTATGTTGGAATTTTAGAACACCAATACTTAATTCATCTGAGTTCATAGGAGATAATTTTAGACCAAGCAAACTATTAATAAATGTACTTTTACCAGAGCTTGTTGTCCCCATTGCTGAAATGATCAAAGGTGGATTAATTAATTTTATATTAGCTTCTTTGTGTAGTTCAGCTGCTTTTTTGAACTTACTAATTAGTTGTGCATGAGATGCTAGATCAGTATATTGATTAGAAAGAGCGTATAATGTTTTATTTAGATTTTGTAATAGTTCACTCGCTTGATTAGATATAGCGATTATTTGGCTATTATCAGGATTTTCTCTTTTTTTAAAATCATATAAGGGATAAATCATATTATACTACTGCCTCATTCTATAACGATATTATTTAATGCTAATATATGTTTATCCAAAAAGAGCTTATTTAATAAGCAGATACAAAGACTCTTTGGACATCCAAATATTTTTCCCACAATCTTAACAACTTACTCAAAAATTTAATTAATCTTTAGTAATTAAAATTTGTATTTGAATTATAGTTTAATTTTATTCAGTTTCATAATTTATAGGTATTATTATAATTCAAGAATTTGTTTTAAAATATTCCTAATAGATTTAATTGTGCTTTCATTTAATATACCAAATAAACCTGTTATTCTTGTAATATCTACAGAAACTATTTGATCAGTAAGAATTACCGATTCTTGTAATAAATTTCCTTCACCTTGATTAAGTCTAATATATAGTTTATTTTCAGTTGAACAATTACCTAGATTTGTAGTTAGAGGAATTGTAATAACAATAGGATATCTAGTTACATCAACTTTTTCAGGAATACCAATTACTACTGCAGGTCTTCGCCCTTCCTGTTCGTGACCTTTTGGAACTTTTCTAGGATAAGTTATTTCAATAACATCTCCAATTTTTAATTGTCTACTCATTAGTCTTCTACAATAAAGCCTCTATCTACTGTATATAAAACTTTTTTCATTTTTGGCTTATCATTACCCCAGTCATATTCTGGTAAGTCTTCATCATGGATAATTGATGACCATTCGTATGACTGATTATCTAATTTTGATAAATTATTAATATTAAGTCCTTTTTGAATTATTTCTTCTACTACTTCTTCTTTAACTCTCCACTGTCTTCCAACTTTTTGACCTTGTATTTTGGAATCTCTTAACCAATCTCTTACTGTTTTTGGGCTTATTCTTAATTTGTTTGCAGTTTCTTCTGGAGTTAAAAGTTTACTCATATTAATATTTAACCTTACTTTAACATACTTTATCTTACTAATATAGCATATCGTAGTATTTTTAAAAATATTTATGATAGATTTAATCTTATAATAAATCTTGACGTTCTATTCTTTTAAGGTATTCTGGATACATTTTGTAAGCAGGTGATATTGCAGGTAAGAGCATTAATAACTTTGGAATTGAACCTTTTACACTAATTTTTTTTTGTGTAATAGCAGCAACTAAATTAACTTTACCAAGCCAAAATTTATGAGCTGTGTCTGCACTCATTGATAAATCAATTTCTGGTTCTAAATCATTTTTATTAACAAAAACTTGTGGCTGATTATTTTCTTTACAATCAATGAATATTGATAGATCAGGTTCAGAATAATTAAATCGTAATGTTACTTTATGAGCTAAAAGTTTATCAGATATACTTTTATTCTGGACTAATTCCAAAAAGAAGTTGTACAAAATAGATTCAAGTATTTGCGAATTTTCAAAAACAGGCATTAATTATCTCCCGATTATAAGTTTTTACAAATTATATCACCAATTTTTAAAAGCACCTGTAAGAATCTTATCTTTTAATTTGACCATAGATAGATTATAATTTTTGCTTATGGAGAAATAACTAAATATGTCTAATCTACATTTAAACAAATCACTCAATAATGATCATGTTTTGCAAGATATTAATACCAAGAATACATTTACTGCTGGAGGGGTTGTTCTTAATGAGAATAACGATGTTTTATTGGTAAGTCAGCATGGTACATCTTGGTCATTGCCAAAAGGTCATATAGATTTTGGTGAAGAAAAATTAGAAGCAGCTATTAGAGAAATATATGAAGAATCAGGTGTAACCGATTTAGAGTTAATCAAGGAACTTGGCGTTTATCAGAGATATATGATAGGTATTGATTCTCAAGAAGATAAATCAGAATTAAAAACTATTTATATGTTTTTGTTTAAGACCAAGCAGTATGATCTTAAACCGATTGATCCAGAAAATCCAGAAGCAAGATGGATAAAAAAAGAATTTGTGGCTGATATGTTAACACATGAAAAAGACAAAGAATTTTTTAGAAACATATTACTGATAATATGACAAATAATATAATAAAAAATAAAGTAGAAATAAATTAGATATGAGTAAAAACATAAATTTCAATATAGGATTAGTACATTTTGGCAATCAATTTGGATTAGATTTAGAAGAAAGATTGAATCAAGTTGCACCATTTGAAGATAAAAATGGAGATAAAGTTAAAATAAAAGCTGAACATGTAGAAATACATGAAATAGATCTCGATTATGAAACAAGTTATGATATGATAATTGACCGTGGCTCTCATCGTTTTAAGCAAGGAATTGGTATATTAATGACCTATGCTTTTAAAGGAATATATGTAATTAATAATCCTCTTAGTTTTCACTTTTTTATCGAAAATAAAGATGTAGGTTACAGTATAGCCAAAGAATTAGGGATAAAAGTCCCAACTACATTTATTTTACCACCACATACAACACCAAGTCTTGATGGTGATGATTTTAGATACCATAAAATATTTGAATGGGATAAGATGATGGAAAAAGTAAAATTTCCTTGTATCATCAAACCTGCTGGTGGACGTGCTGCTATTGCAGTTAATAAAGCTGATAATATGGAAGAACTACTTTACCATTATAATGAAAGTAAAGAAATGATTATGACAGTCCAAAGTATTGTTGAATCAGACAATGAATGGCAAATAAGATGTATTTGTGTTGGTCGAAAAATAGTACCAATTAAATATATTTTCAGAAAAATGGATGGCTCAGAATATATTTATGATACAGAGTTTTTAACACCTGAACAGGGTAAAAAAGTTATTGAATCAACTAGAATAATTAATCGTGCTTTTGGATATGAAATGAATTCAGTTGAATTTATTATTGATAAAGATGGTGAACCATGGGCAATTGATTTTAATAATCCTATTCCAGATGGAAGAGCAAGTGTTCTTGGACCAATATTTTATAACGATTATCAAGATGCTTTTGTACAAAGAGCTATCGAAATTGCAACATATAAACCAAAATATTTATTCTTACCAAAATTAAATGAGTATTCAGAGATAGCACAAATGAAAATTTCTAAAGAAGAAAAATTTAATTTAGCACTTGTAGAAGCAAATAAATATTATCTTGATAACCAAATATAACTTTATACTCAGGTAAGATTGGTTTGCAATTTTTTGCAAAGAGGGTTGAAATGTAGCTCAATCCGAACAAAGTCTTAATTTTTTAAACCAATTTTGAACAAGTATATCTATTTAGATGGTGTGGGAGTTGAAATAGGTGTTACCAAAACAAATTGACTACCATCTTTTAAAGTTTTATCTATCGGTGAAATAAAAACTGATTTATCTTGAATGCTTTTGTTTGTTGGGTCATTTGGTAAAAAAAATGTACCTTGATCATCTGAATTTTGATTGGGATTTGGTACAGCAATTAAAAAAGCATTTTGGCTAGCTGTATTATTATTGATACTACCAGATTTGACAGGTACTGGAGTGCCTGTATGAAATCCAGGTGTTATATTATCAGTCTTTTTTCCTACAGGAGCTGAAACTGGTTGTATACTAGCTATAACATCAACTTTGTTTAAAGTTTGATCTTGAGAAGGTGGAATACTTAAAAGTACAGATGGTTGTTCTGTTACAGCCTCTTTTTTTGAAACAACAGCATCAATACTTGTACTTTTACTTGGTTCTTCTCTGGAGATAACTGTTATTTTTGCTTTTCCGATTGTGTCGTAAGACTTAACTTGTCCATAACTATCAACAGAAACGATACTAGAATCTGAGCTTTGCCAAATGACATTTCTATCAGTACCTTTTTCAGTTAAAACTACACTTGCTTCCAATGATATATGATCATTTAGCCCCAAATTAATACTAGCTTTTGATATAGAAATATAAGATACTCTACCTAATAAAGAGTTATAAGCAGCTCCTACAGGTAAAGTACTATGTATTGGCTCAGACTTATTATTATCTGCATTTATTTTTTGATTAACTTGTGATACATTTTCACATGACGGCATTGCATAAAGTGAAGGTATTAATAAGCAAATTAAAACTATTTTTTTATTCATATTGAAAAATTATCTCTATAAAAAATAAGTCTACTCTAATTATACATATATTTAAAAAACTTGAATGAGTCGAAAATATTAATTAGAATCTGGAATAAACTTCATAGAGATCGAATTTACACAATGCCTAGTATTCTTTTGTGTAAATCTTTCACCTTTAAAAACATGTCCTAAATGACCTTCACAATTTGCACAAACTATTTCGATGCGTCTTCCGTCAGCATCGGGTAAATGTTTTACTGCACCAGCAATCTCATCATCAAAACTTGGCCAACCGCAACCTGAGTCAAACTTATCTTTTGAATAATACAGTGGTGTATTACAACGTCTACAGATATATGTACCACTTTCTTTATTATCTGTATATTCACCAGTATAAGGTGCTTCTGTTCCTTTATGAACAATTACTCTTTCTTCAATTGGAGTTAAGTCATTAAATTTCATTTTTAATTTTTCTCTTTTCTATATTTCTAAATTATTATCTCAACAATAAAATTTTAGCTTAAAGTATAAGCTTTATTTATAAACCCGTCCACAGAAAACCTGACGGACTTGCCCTCAGGATCAATACTTCAACAAGCTCAGCAACCATGTGGACAAATTATTAGTAATGATAAATCCTGATAGTAAGAGTATAATTTGAATTATTACTTATCGCAATATATTTAATAAAATGATAGCAACAATAGAAAATCTTGGAACAGAAACTATCTTTGGTATAAATAAATGATGACAAGTTAAAGCGTATTCCTGTTATTATACTTGGTACATCTGAAAAATAAGTTTTAGATGCTTATAATCAATCAGATAATTCATACATGCGAAAACCTGCTGACTTCGATTAATTTCTTGAGATGATGAAAGTATTTGATTTATTTTGACTAAGAAGTGCGAAACTTCCCTAAGAGAAAAATATATTTTAAGCTTACACAATTAAAAAAGCTTGAAAATATGTTAAGATATATGTATATAGTATTATTAAGTGAAGAAAAATTATCATGGATAAGGAAATCGAAAATTTTAATAACAATGATGAGGGTGGTAAAAAACCTTCTATCTGGGAAGCAATGACAAAAAAGAGAATAAAAGATCTATCTATTACAAATGTTAGGATAAAAGAAATGCTAGATGCAAACACTCGCAAGCAAATCGAAGATTTTTCCAAAAAATTAGATAACAAAAATAATCAATAATACTTTTTAACAAATATTCGTCTATATTAATTTGAATAGGATATTATAACTAGCCCTTTTCTTAACTTTTTACGACCTTATTATTTCTCTAAAAAATATGGATGATATAATTTAACTGTATACTTAAGTTTAAATATAATTCAAAGGAGAATTTATAATGCGTGAAGTTGTTATCGTGAGTGCATCACGTACACCTATAGGTAGCTTTAGTGGAACACTCTCAGAAGTTCCTGCTACAAAACTTGGCAGTATTGCCATAAAAGATGCAATTAATAAAGCTGGAATCAAACCAGAATCAGTCGATGAAGTAATAATGGGAAATGTCTTAACAGCTGGTGAAGGTCAAGCTCCTGCTAGGCAAGCTGCTCTTGGTGCTGGTATCCCTAATTCTGTTCATTGTATGACAATTAATAAAGTATGTGGCTCAGGACTAAAAGCTGTAATGCTTGCCTCTCAATCAATTCAACTTGGAGATTCTAATGTTGTTGTTGCTGGTGGTATGGAAAATATGTCTTTGGCTCCTCATTTACTGGAAAAATCAAGAGTTGGTTTTAAAATGGGTCATGCTCAAATTACAGATTCAATGATTAAGGATGGATTGTGGGATCCTTACAATGATTTTCACATGGGTAATGCAGGTGAAATGTGTGTAAAAAAAGAAGAATTTACTCGTGAACAGCAAGATGATTTTGCCATAAAAAGTTATCAAAAAGCTTTAAGTGCAGCTGAACAAGGATTGTTCAATGATGAAATCGTAGCTGTCGAAATTCCTAATAAAAAAGGTGCTGCTTTAATTATAAGTCAAGATGAACAACCACATAAAGTAAAATTTGACAAAATACCTACACTAAAACCTGTCTTTAATAAAGAAGGTACAATTACAGCTGCTAATGCTTCTCCTATTAATGATGGAGCTGCCGCTTTGGTTATTATGGGTGATGATACAGCCCAACAAATGGGTGTAAAACCTTTAGCAAAAATAGTTGCTTACTCAACACATTCACAAGCTCCTGAATGGTTTACAACCGCACCTGTTGAAGCAATTAAAAAAGTTATAAAAAAAGCAAAACTGAAGCTTGAAGATATTGATCTCTTTGAAATAAATGAAGCTTTTGCTGTGGTTACTATGGCTGCAATTAAAGAACTTAATCTTGATGCTGAAAAAGTTAATGTTAATGGTGGTTCTGTGGCACTTGGTCATCCTATTGGAGCAAGTGGTGCAAGAATATTAACTACATTAATCTATAATTTAAAAAGACAAAATAAAAAATATGGTTTAGCGACTCTTTGTATTGGTGGTGGTGAAGCTGTTGCTATGATTGTTGAATCACTTTAAATATATAATAAAAGTATCTTACAGTTTTTATAAAGAAGGGGTTTAAACCCCTTGGTGTTAAGCCAAGCCTTAAATCAGTATTATCAGTCTTTGTAGGGGCAGTGCTTTACGTCTGCCCTCTTACGGTTGATATTGATAAAAATAAACCAATGACAATACTTTCAATATATTTTAAAATATTTGTCGTGGTGTGAGGGTATTGACATTGTATACTTATTCAAAATTGGTTTACAAAATATTTTGGGTGTTTAGTTAAACCTCCCTACGTTAGAATTGGCAAACATTACAGCTTTTTAATTTCTTAACTTAATGCCATTGAGCTACATCTCAATCCTCTTTGCAAAAAACTGCAAACCAATTTTACTTAAGTATAGTTATTAGAAATTAATAAATTAGTTACTTTAACAAAAATTAGATTTATCGTGTAAAATGTTATATACAGTGGGCATAAAAGATTGTTTAGCCCATATTAGTTTTTTACAAAATAAACTATTAAAAAATAAATGAAAATAGCATTTTTAACGACAATATCAAGAAAATTAAGTGGAAAAATTATTGATAGTGAGCCTGTTGGTGGTACTCATTCTGCAATGATTAATCTTGCTTCTGAATTAGCTAAATCAAATCATGAGGTTTTTGTTTTTTCAAATTGCCTTGGTGAAGAAGGAATATATAGTAATGTAAAATATCTTATGTCAAATAAAATTATTCGTTTTTCTAAAGAAAATGATATTGATATATTGATTTGTGTAGCATCAGAATCAGCCTTAAAAGCAAATATAAAAGCAAAAAAGACTATTTTATGGTTACATAATGATTATAGCCCATATTGGAATCATGAATTATCTGATATTGCTTCACAAATATCTGAATATATGACAGTTAAATGTGATAAGGTGGTAACAGTTAGTAAATGGCAATCTGATATTGTAAAAAAAACGTTTTTGATACCTGAAAATCATATAAAAATAATTGCTAATGGTATAAATTCCGAACTATTCGAGGATCACGAACATGAAAAAATAATCAGATCAGAAAAAAGATTAATTTATACAACTAGCCCAGATAGAGGCTTAGATCTATTATTAAAGTTCTTTCCTGAAATACGAGAAAAAGTACCTGATGTTGAATTACATATTTATAGTAGTTTCAAAACATGGGGTAAAAATGATTCTAGTTACATCGAAATCGAAAAAGAAATATTTAAAAATACTGAT
>JACMQJ010000741.1 GCA_014377055.1 Candidatus Sericytochromatia bacterium | reverse complement strand
TTGTCGGGGCAAAGCTACGTCTTTGCCCCTCTTAAAGGGGCTTAATTATAATAAAAAGGAATTAATTCTTTAATTATTTATAATCCAGAAAAACATAGTACACAATCAACCTGACAGATGATGAAATTAATAATCGTGGAGGGTAAGTAAGAGGGTTGAGACGTAGCTCAACCCGAACAAAAGAACCCAAATAAAAGCACAAAAGTGTATTGAATTGTTAAGATAAAGTCAGAACAAGAGGAGCTTTAATTGTAAAATCAAAGCTAGAGCAAGGGGAAACTTAATTGTCATGGCAAAGCCTGTCACAGGGGGTAGATGTCGAGTCGGGTCAAAGCTACGTCTTTGCCCCTCTTAAAGAGGTTTAATTATAATAAAAAGGAATTAATTCTTTAATGGTTTATAATCCAGAAAAACATAATAGACAATCAATCCGCCTCAAAGGTTATGATTACTCAAATGCTGGAGCATATTTTATTACTTTGTGTATTCAAGATAGAGAAAAACTTTTAAGTAATATTTCAAATTCAACTGTTGATTTAACTATTGCTGGAAATATGATAGAAAAATGGTGGATTGAATTGATTAATAAATATTCTAATATTGATTTAGATGAATATATAATAATGCCAGATCATTTTCATGGAATTATTTGGATAAAAAATTACGAGACTGAAATAAATATACCAAGAATTTTACAATGGTTTAAAGCAATGTCTACAAATGAATATATTAGAAATGTAAAAGAGAATAATTGGAAACCATTTAATAAAAAATTATGGCAAAGAAACTATTATGAACATATTATTAGAAATGAAAAATCTCTAATAAATATAAGGCAATACATAAAAAATAATCCATTAAATTGGTCAGAAAATAATACCGAAGAACAAATTGACCTGACAGATGATGAAATTAGTATTATTGAGGGTAGGTAAGAGGGTTGAGACGTAGCTCAACCCGAACAAAAAAGCTCAACCGAATAAGATGAGATTTATTTTGTCGGAGCAAAGCTACGTCTTTGTCCTCCTCCTCTTAAATATGTCTCATTATATATAAAAAGGAATTAATTTTTTAATGATTTATAATCCAGAAAAACATAATAAACAATCAATACTCCTAAAGTGTTATGATTACCCAAATGCTAGTGTATATTTTATTAGTTACTTGATTTTTAGATTTTTGTTACTGGAAATATAAATAATGAAGATTTTATCTTTACTTTTAATAACTTTACTATCTTTTAATAAGATTTTGTCTGATAAATCAAAAATAATACATCACCAATTTAACAAAAATGGAATTACTATAAATACATTATTTATACCTAGTAAATATAAAATTTTGCCTGCTGTAAAAAATCATGGTTCAACCCTTTTATCTTTTGTCAGAGATAAAAAAGCAATAGCAGGAATTAATGGTGGATATTTTAATCATAGTGATGGTTTTCCTGTTTCTTATGTTTTTATTAACAATATTATGCAGGAAGACCCCAAAAAAAATAATTCACTAATAACTAATAAATCTTTGAAAGATATTTTGCCAAAAATATTTGATCAAAGAAGCGAG
>JACMQJ010000740.1 GCA_014377055.1 Candidatus Sericytochromatia bacterium | reverse complement strand
TCAAGTAAAAGTCTTTCTGGATCAAGAGCTTTTTCTAAACCATGATAAGAAATTAAAACATCAAAAGTTTGTTTTTCTACAGGTAAAATAAATTCAGGATTATCAGGGGTGACATCTAACCAATCTTTTTTTAGATCTTCAAGATGAATTACTTTTCTATCAGGAACGGAGTTACTCCATTTATATTCTAAACCATGAAATTTATCACCAAAAACCAAGATATTTTTCATATTAGGTTCGATTAATTGATCCAGTCTTGCCGATAATCTCTGTCGATATTCATTATAGTTTTGTGGTTCTGTCATTTTCTTATCCTATAGCTAAAATCTCACCTAAGCACATCTATACATAATAGTACAAAAAAATAAATCCTTACATTAAGTAAGGATTTATTTTGATTAAATTTAAATTATTTAAATTTTAATGGACTACATTCCCATCATTCCAGGGTCCATACCCATTCCGCCACCCATGCCACCAGACATTCCGCCTTTTCTTTCAGTTTTTTCAACTATAAGAGCTTCGGTTGTTAAGAGCATTGCAGCAATACTTGCAGCATTTTGTAAAGCAGCTCTAGTTACTTTAGCAGGGTCAACTATACCAGCTTTAAGCATATCAACAAATTCATTTGTTAAAGCATTGTAGCCGATACCAGCAGCACTGTTTCTAACTTTGTCAACAATAATTGAACCATCAACACCAGCATTTTGAGCGATCTGTTTTGCAGGATATTCTAATGATTTTGCAACTATTTTTAAACCAGTTTTTATGTCAGCATTGTCTTCTTTGTCAGCAGCAGCTTCAAGAGGAGCTATTAATGCAAGAAGTGTTGTTCCACCACCAGGTACTATACCTTCTTCAACAGCAGCTTTAGTTGCTGATAAAGCATCTTCGATTCTTAGCTTTTTATCTTTTAATTCAGTTTCTGTAGCAGCTCCAACTTGGATAACAGCAACTCCACCAGATAATTTTGCTAATCTTTCTTGAAGTTTTTCTTTGTCGAATTCTGATTCGGTTTCTTCGATTTGTCTTCTGATTTGACCAATTCTTTTTTCTACTTCTGCTTTATTTTCTGAACCAGCAACAATAGTAGTTTTTTCTTTATTAACTTTAACTTGTCTTGCAGTACCAAACATATCTAAAGTTACATTTTCAAGCTTAAGACCAATATCTTCACTGATTACTTTACCACCGGTAAGGATAGCAATATCTTCGAGCATAGCTTTTCTTCTATCACCAAAACCAGGAGCTTTGATAGCTATTACATTAAGAATTCCTCTTAATTTGTTAACAACTAAAGTAGCTAATGCTTCGCCTTCAATATCTTCAGCAATTATTACTAAAGATCTACCTGATTTTGCAACTTTTTCAAGAGCTGGTACTAAATCAGCGATTGAAGTTAATTTTTTGTCAGTGATAAGTAATAAAGGTTCGTCAGCAACAGCTTCCATTTTTTCTGCGTCTGTAACCATGTATGGTGATACATAACCTTTATCAAACTGCATACCTTCAACTACATCAAGGCTTGTTCCCATTGATTTTGATTCTTCGACAGTGATAACACCATCAGTTCCAACTTTGTCCATTGCGTCAGCAATAAGATTACCAACATATTCATCATTACCTGATGAAATTGTAGCTACTTGAGCAATTGATTCTCTACCTTCTACTGGTTTTGCAATCGTTTTGATTAGATCAACACAGATAGTTACAGCTTTTTCAATACCTTTTTTAACAAGGATAGGATTAGCACCAGCAACAACATTTTTTAGACCTTCACGAACCATTGCTTGTGCAAGGATAGCTGAGGTTGTTGTACCATCACCAGCAACATCATTGGTTTTGCTTGCTACTTCTTTAACTAATTGAGCACCAACATTTTCTACTGGATCTTCTAACTCAATTTCTTTAGCGATTGTAACACCATCATTAACGATTTGTGGTGCACCAAATTTTTTTTCTAAAACTACATTACGACCTTTTGGTCCTAGTGTTATTTTTACTGTATCTGCTACAGCGTTAACACCACGTTCTAATGCTCTTCTTGCTTGCTCATCAAATATAATTTGCTTTGCCATTTTTTTTAATTATCTCCTAAAAATTAAGCTTCTACTACAGCTAAAATATCTTTTTCACTTATAACTAAGTATTCAACACCGTCAATTTTAACTTCGGTTCCAGAATATTTAGCAAAAAGTACAATGTCACCTTCTTTTACATCTAAAGGTGATTTTTTGCCATCATCTAAAGTTTTTCCTGGTCCAACAGCAATAACTTTTGCTTGCTGAGGTTTTTCTTTTGCTGTATCAGGTAGAAAGATTCCACCTTTGGTTTTTTCTTCGCTATCTAAAATTTTAACAACTACTTTGTCTGCTAAAGGTTTTAGTTTAGCTGATGTTACTGTAGACATTTTTTATCCTCCTGAAATTAAATAATTAAATTTACTTTTAAACTATTAGCACTCAATCAAATTGATTGCTAACAATAAGAATTTTAAATAGATTTAGCACTCATGTCTATAGAGTGCTAACAATATTTACAAAAATTTACTATAGGATTAAAATGTATTTTAAAATAATGTTTACATTTCTATAATTTTATTTTCAGACAAAATTGTATTTACTGTGTTACTATCTTTTAGATAAACTGTAATGAGTTAATTTTTAATCTTGTGGGCGTGTGGCGGAATTGGCAGACGCGCTAGACTTAGGATCTAGTACCCAAAAGGTGTAAGAGTTCGAGTCTCTTTTCGCCCATTACTTAAAAGCTTGACAAAACCATCAAGACGGTTTATAAATAATGAGTGTTAAATAAAACATGCGGGAGTAACTCAGTGGTAGAGTTCTTGCTTGCCAAGCAAGTTGTCGCGAGTTCGAATCTCGTCTCCCGCTTTTTCGTTTAATATTCAATTCAATCTTAAAATTCAAATAAATATGTATACACTTACAAAGTTTGTTCTTGATAAAGTCTTTAGCCTTTTTATGTTGATAGTACTATCACCATTTTTATTATTCGTTAGCCTACTAATAAAAATATTTGATCCTGGTCCAATATTATTTTTACAAGATAGAGTTGGTAAAGATCAAATTAATTTCAAAATCTTCAAATTTAGAACAATGATTGTTAATGCTGACAAACTAGGATCAGTTTTAACTCAAAGTAATGATCCTAGAATAACTAAGCTAGGTAAGTTTTTGAGACATTCAAGTATTGATGAATTACCACAATTAATTAATATTTTTAGAGGTGAGATGAGTCTTGTTGGACCTCGCCCTGAAGTCCCTGTTATTGTCAAGACTTATAATGACATACAAAGAGGCGTTTTTAAAGTTAGACCAGGTATTACTGGTTGGGCTCAAATTCATGGAAGAGATGAATTAACTATTGAACAAAAATCTATTTATGATTTGGAATACACCGAAAGAATATCTTTTATGTTAGACTTAAAAATATTTATTTTAACATTTCCTGTTTTAATCTCATCAAAAGGGATTAATTAATTTGTATTTACAAAATGTTATTTTACTGTTAATTTACCAGATTAGTGATAGAATATAAAAATGTTCTTATGATTGTATTTTAATTAAAAAAAGTCCAACTACTAAGGACAAAAAATAATATGTTGTACTGTTAAAGTTTTATAATATTTTCTGTGTGTGAACAATCACAGCTAAAAATAACATAATAAATGTATTATGAAATAACTTAAAAATAGTACTCAGTTTTAACAAGTAAAGATTTTGTGATAGAAACAGATTTATTTAAAAGTATTATAGTTTTAGCCACTGGAAGTTTATTAGGTAGCTTTTTAAACGTTGTTATATATCGTTTACCAAGAGAAAAATCTATTGTATACCCAGGTTCTAAATGCCCAAGTTGTAATAACGTAATAGCATGGTATGATAATCTACCTGTTTTAAGTTGGTTATTACTTGGAGGAAAGTGTAGGTATTGCAAAAATCCTATTCATTTCAGATACCCAGCTGTTGAGCTTCTGACTGGAATATTATTTTTATTAACCTATGCGGTTTTTGGTATTGGTTGGCAGTGGATGTTCTTAGCATACTTTGTATGTCTATTAGTAGTTATAACGTGGATTGACATTGATTTTATGCTTATTTTTAATAGCCTTACTTATCCAGGTATTGCTGTTGGATTTATTTATAGTTATATTAACAATAATCTGCAACAATCCGTTCTTGGATCTATAATTGGTACTGTCTTATTTTATCTAATTGCTAAGATAAGCCTACTGGTAATGAAAAAAGAAGGAATGGGAATGGGTGATGTGACCTTGGTTGCATTAATTGGAGCTTGGCTAGGTTTAAATGATTTAATAGGAAGTTTAATGATAAGCTTTTTTTTAGGTTCAGTTATAGGTATAATGCTTTTACTGAAAAAAGGTAAAAGTGAACATTTTCCTTTTGGTCCTTCTCTGACGTTAGCTGCATTAATAACGCTTTTAACAAAAAATTATTTGGTGACTTGGTATATAAGTAAATTTTTATAGTCTAGGTATATATTTTAAATTATGAATATTAAAAGCGTGCTGGAAAAATTAACGGGCAAGAAAAGCTCGGAGCCGATATTAGGAATAGACATCACAAACGAGTCTATTATAATTTCATTGCTAAAAAAAACCAAAACAGGCATGGAAATCGATAAAATTGCTATTGCCAGCACACCACAAAATGCGATAAGAGATGGTGAAATAATTGATACAGGCAGTATCGCTCAAGTTATTCAAGAGCTTATAGAAAAAAATGAAATAACAGCTACTAAAGCAATCACTACAGTTTCAGGACAAGCTGTAATTATCAGAACCATACAGTTTCCTTCGATGTCAGCCAAAGAATTAAAAGAAGTTGTTTTGCATGAAGCCGAAAGATATATCCCATTTCCTATTGAAGATGTAAATATAGATTTTCAAGTACTTGAAGAAATTGAAGATGACGGAATTACCAAAGTAGAAGTTTTACTTGTCGCTGCCCAAAAGCAGTTTATTAACTCTTATGTAGAAACCTTTATTATTGCTGGTCTAAAGCTGGTTGGTATAGATGTTGCATCTTTTGCTGTTGCTAGAGCTTTATCATCTAATGGATCTTCTATTGGTAATGGTGAGCCTGTAGTTTTGGTTTTGATCAGAGGTGAAACAACAGATATTAATGTTTTGCAAAATGGTGTACCAAAGTTTTCAAGAAGTATACCTATTGGTAGCACGTCTTTTATTGAAACTATTGCGAGTAATCTTAATGTAAGTCT
>JACMQJ010000024.1 GCA_014377055.1 Candidatus Sericytochromatia bacterium | reverse complement strand
GTGATATAGTTGATGTGCTATAGTTTGATGTACTACCGTTTCCAGATGTACTCCAAGAATGAACCGTTTCCGTTCCGTCTTTTGAGCCAACGCTTGGACCAGAAATATGAGATATATTTCCAGAACTATTTTCAATTTGTGATCTAGTTAATGTTGCTTGTTTTGGGTCAATTTCAGGGGATTTCATATAATCAGGTATTTCGCCAGGCTTTTGTCTATTATTAAATAAGTCTTGTCCAGCATCCCATATATTACTCAATCCGCTTGCCACTGTAACTATCATTGCTGTTGTCAATGCTAATTGTTCTGCTTTTCTTTCTCTTACTAGCTTTCTTTCGATTCTTCTTACTTCAGAAGCAGCAACATCTTTATCATATTCAGAAGTTATTTTATTTAGTGATAGACTACTTTTACTTTGAGCTGTTGCTAGACCTTGCTGTTGAGTGGTTGAACTTACCGACTGAAAATTTGATGATGTTTGTTTTGCTGCTTCCAATCTACCACTTTCAAGCTGTATTAAAGAATTCAATCCTTCTAAACTCATGAGTAAACTCCCTTGTAAAAAATTAGTTTTTATAAAATATCACTATATCTCTAACTGTACTTATGATTTATATTATTACTTTCTTGTCCAACTAAATAGGTTGTTAACATATTCTTATTGAAATGAACATATTTGTTAAAAAAGCAATTAAATAATTAATCAAAATAACCTTAGCTATAATATCACTATAGTTTGGGTTTGATAAGGTTCTTAAAATAAAAAGCACCAAAGTTAATTTTAGTGCTTTTTAATATTTTAGATTAGATTTATTTAATCATCATGTAAATACTCATCTAGTTTTTTGCGTTGACTATAATGTCTTAGTTTTCTTAAAGCTTTTGCTTCAATCTGTCTGATTCTTTCTCTAGTCACTCCCATTCTAGTACCTATTTCCGCCAAAGATCTTGGATGATCGTCATATAAGCCATATCTCATGGTTAATATTTCTTGCTCTCTGGTACTTAATATCGATAATACATCTTGTATATCTTCTGACAAAAGCTTATTTATAACACTTTTCATTGGATGTGAGCTATATTCATCTTCAATTAAATCAACAAGGCTTCTGTCATCATCAGGACCTATAGGAGTTGCGAGTGATATTGTTCTTTTAACAATTCTTTTTAGCTGTCTAATTTTGACTAACGGCAAACCTGTAGTATCTGATAACTCTTGATCAGTTGGATAACGTCCAAGATCAAAGGTTAATTGTCTTCTAACTTTTTTGAGCCTTTGAATAGCTTCTGTGGCATGGACGGGTAGTCTTATATTTCTACCTTTATCAGCAATAGCTCTAGTTATTGCTTGTCTAATCCACCATGTAGCATAAGTACTAAATCTGTATCCTTTGGTGTAATCGTATTTTTCTACTGCTCTAATTAACCCTGTATTACCTTCTTGGATAAGATCAAGTAATGGTAATCCTAGCTCACAGTATCTCTTTGCTATACTAACAACTAATCTAAGATTTGCTGTTATTAAATGATCTTTTGCTCTTGATTCACCACTTTTTATTTTTTTGGCTAAATCAACTTCTTGTACTGCTGTTAATAAGGGGGTTTTTCCTATGGAATTTAAATAAACTTGGATTGAGCTAATGTCTTCATCTCTATTTGCCCTGATAGTCTGTTCTTCTATTTCTGCTGTTAATTCAGTTGACTCTTCTAAATCTGAGGGGCTTACTCTTTCTTTTAAATCAACAAAGTCTTCATATTCATCAATACCGACTTTTTCTATGCCCAAACCTAAGGATTTAAAATTTAACTCTACTGTATCTGATAAAATCATACTTATATCAAAATCCTCCAATATTTCTATAATTTTAATTTTTATTTAAAAGGGGATTTTTAAATAAAGCTAAAAGCATAAACATAAGCAAACATTATTTTAATATTTATTTAATATTAACGCTGTTAGTAACCACTAATGGTAGCACAATTTTTCGCCTAAGTCAACTATAATTCATAGCTGTAACTATCGATATTAGTTAATATCAGACTTTTTGTATTTTATACATTAAGTTTTATTAAAGAAAAATTAAGTAAGCAAAAAAATTAATGTTTTATATATTTATGTTGTGACATAACACACATTCTGATTATATTATAGTGAAGCTTATTTATGAAAATAAATTACAGGTTATCAACTTTTTGAATTAATTTACTATATATTTCTTTGGATGAGAGATTAAACTCCAATGCCAAGGTTTTACTTATTTCTTTTTTTGTATAATTTTTTAGATTAAGATCGTTAACTCTCTCTTCAAATTTATTTGGATCAAATATCTCTTTAATATCCTCAGCTCCTTGTATTACTAAGCAAAACTCACCTTTTGGAGTATTTAGTTGAAAATGGTGTATTATCTCTTCAACATCTTTGGTAATAAACTCTTCAAACTTTTTAGTTATTTCTCTACCAATACAGACTTTTCTTTTTCCAAGAATATGTTGAATATCTTTTAAGGTTTCAATTATTCTATGGGGTGATTCATAATAAACAGAAGTTTTTTTTTCTTTAAGTAAAAGACTTATTTCAATTTTTCTTTTATTTTTTTCTCTACTGAAAAAGCCATTATAAACAAATGAACTAAGATCAAAACCCGAAGAAATGATACTAAGTAAAAAAGCTGATGGTCCAGAGATAGGTATTATTTTAATCTTATTTTCAATTGCTTTTTGAATGAGTATATTTCCTGGATCGGATATTAATGGAGTACCTGCATCAGACACCAAGGCTATATTTTTATTATTAAGAAGTAAATGTATTATTTCTTCAGCTCTTTTATGTTCATTGTGTTCATGATAGCTGATTAGTTTTGTAGATATTTGATAGTGGTTGATTAATTTTATTGTTTGCCTTGTATCTTCACAAGCGATAAAATCTACTTCTTTCAATATACGTAAAGCTCTAAGAGTAATATCTTCAAGATTACCTATAGGTGTACCGCATATATACAAGACACCTTGTTCAACATAATCTGACAATATTAAATACCATACAAGGATAATTATGAGTATATTTTTGATTTGATATACCCCCAACGGGATTCGAACCCGTGTCTTCGCCGTGAAAGGGCAGCGTCCTGGGCCTCTAGACTATGGGGGCCTATGATCCGGGCGAGATTCGAACTCGCGACCATCTGATTAAAAGTCAGATGCTCTACCAACTGAGCTACCGGATCAAATTTTGTTTTTTTAAAAACTTCTTCTTAAAAACACATTTTTGATATTACCCCGATATAAAAGCTTCGTCAAGCCTAAAAATAAAATATTTTTTAGATTCAAAAATATATATTTAGCTGTATCCTAATATTCAACATAGATTAAGGTAAATCTAAATAAAGATTAAGTAAAGATAAAATATTATTTTAAATAGTTATGATTGGTATTTAAAGATAAAGATATTATTTTATGTTATTATTTATCATGAAAATACTTTTAACTTAATTTGTTTTAGGTTAAACATTGTAGTTATCATTTTTAGATTTATAGAGTTAAAATTTAAATATAAAAATATTTTTTAAGAAGTGAGACTAATACTACTTCTTTAGTTTCAATATTAAATTTTCATGTTTGGTTGGGGAAAGACTAATGAAATTAGATGCATCTTTTGCTGAGGGCTTAAATCAGTTAGAAAAAGAAAGAGGAATACCAGCTTTGGACTTAAGAATAGCCATCGAAGCTGCTCTTTTGTCTGCGTACAAAAAAAAATTTGGTATTAGGGATAATGTTGAAGTTAACTTCAACAAATCTTTAACAGAAATAGTTGTATCGACCAAAAAGAAAGTTATCGGTAACGATCAAGAAGCAAATAGTAATGAAATAAACTATAGTGAAGCAGCAAAGTTATATCCAGATGTCCAAATTGATCAAGAAATAGATATAAAATTAGATCTAAAAAATGAAGATTTTGGTCGCCTTGCAGCACAAGTTGGTAAACAAGTTATAACCCAAAAATTGAGAGAAGCTGAAAAAAGACAAGTCTATGATGAATATCATGATCGTAAAGGTCAAATAGTAACTTGTATGGTTCAAAGACTTGAAAAAAATAATGTTATAGTAAAGCTTGGCAAGCATGAAGCTGTACTAATGCCTTCCGAACAGGTACCTGGCGAAAAGTTTAGAGTTGGTGATAGATTAAAGCTTTTTGTTGTTGAGCTACCTGATGCTGTCAAGGGTTCTCAAATATTACTTTCAAGAACTAATCCTGGTTTTGTCCAAAAATTATTTGAATTAGAAGTTCCTGAGCTTATAGATGGATCAATAATTATCAAATCAACGGCCAGAGAGGCTGGTTATAGGACTAAGATTGCCGTTGCTACTACTAGAGGAAATACTGATCCTGTTGGAGCCTGTATAGGTACTAGAGGAGCAAGGATCAAAGCTATAGTAGATGAGTTATTAGGTGAAAAAATAGATGTTGTTAAGTGGAGTACCAATCCAGTTGAATTTATATCAAATGCTTTGAGCCCAGCTAAAGTAGCAAATGTTAAAATTACGGATAAAAGTAAATCTTCGGCTCATGTTATAGTGCCTGACGATCAACTTTCATTGGCAATTGGAAAAGAGGGACAAAATGTTAGATTAGCAGCCAAACTTACCAATTTTCACATAGATATTGAAAGTGAATCTCAAGCAAAAAAGAAGGCTTTACAAACCTAAATGAAAGAGATAATTAGATTATGCGTTGGTTGTCGTAATCTATATAAAATAGATAACTTAATTAAAATTAAATTATTTAAGGGACAGTTAATAGTCAATCCAAAGACTTATTTTTCTGGACGTAGCACATATTTATGCTATAACATTGAATGTTTGGATAAAATTAAAAGGTATAAGAAACTGGAAAGAAGTTTTAAAAATAAAATAAACATAGCAGAACCTACTTGGAACCTACTTGAAAAAATTTTAAAAACTAAAAAAGATGACTTATCTAGGTTTTCAGTAATTTCTGAAGGGAAGTAGTTTTTATGGCAAATAAAAAGATAAGATTATATGAGTTGGCTAAAGAGTTAAATATTGAAAACAATAAGTTAATTCTGACATTTTTGGAACAAAAAGGTATTAGTGGTAAAACTTCAAGTAGTGGTTTGGATGATGATCATGTTGATTTGATTAAGAAAAATTTTTCTAATCAACATAATACTTTAGATAATAATGGACATAAAGAAAAAGTAAAATCCGATGACTCAGCCAAACAATCTGTTAAAATAAAGACAGAATCTAATGTAAAGAGAGAAGAAAGAGTTAATATCATAGAAGAGAATAAATCTGCACCTAATAGTGATTCTACTAAAGTTCATATTTCTGAAAGAAAAGAGTCCGATAATAGAGTGGCACAAAACCCAGAAGAAAATAAATCATCAATATCAAGCTCTATCAAAGAAAGAATGGCTCAAAAAACTCAAACTATGAAAAGTAAGTTTAGTTCATCAGGTCTTAGCCTTAGAGATAAACTTGACCAAAGAAAGAAACAAGAAGAACCTGTTAAAGAAACAGTTAACGAACCTACTCTGGCTCAACTTGAAGACAAAGCTAATAATAGAAGTGGTGATTATCAGTCAGATAATGGTAAAAGAAAGCTAAAAGAATTTGGCTCTAATAATACTAGTAGAGATAGTCAAGGTTATCAAGGACAAAATCCAAGACCTCAAGGTCAAGGTTATCAAGGACAAAATCCAAGACCTCAAGGTCAAGGTTATCAAGGACAAAATCCAAGACCTCAAGGTCAAGGTTATCAAGGACAAAATCCAAGACCTCAAGGCGAAGGTTATCAAGGTCAAAATCCAAGACCTCAAGGTCAAGGTTACCAAGGACAAAATCCAAGACCTCAAGGCGAAGG
>JACMQJ010000739.1 GCA_014377055.1 Candidatus Sericytochromatia bacterium | reverse complement strand
TTTAATCATAGTGATGGTTTTCCTGTTTCTTATGTTTTTATTAACAATATTATGCAGGAAGACCCCAAAAAAAATAATTCACTAATAACTAATAAATCTTTGAAAGATATTTTGCCAAAAATATTTGATCAAAGAAGCGAGTTAAGAGAGATATATCATAATGGTCAAAAAAAGTGGGTTATTGTCCCTCATGTTTCAAAGTTAGAGCATAACTGGTCACTTAAACATTCTCTTCAAGCTGGACCAAATTTATTACCAACCCCTCATCTTGAACAAGAAGGATTTATTACCAAAAGTAAAAAAGGTAATATTATTAGAGATGGTATTGCTAGTCAATCAGGAGCAGCTAGATCGGCAATAGGGATAAACAAAAATGGAGATCTTATTTTAGTTGCTGTTTCATCACAAAATAAATATCATGGAATGAGTATCAATCAATTATCTGATTTTATGAAAGAATTAGGTTGTATTTCTGCAATGGGATTTGATGGTGGTAGCTCAACAACACTGGTATGGAAAGAAAATGAGCAATATCAAAGTTTTGTTGGTAGTGGTCAATCTCAAGCTCTAATTAATTCAGCTCTTTTGATAGTTGAACCATGATAAAAAATATTTAATCTCTAAGTTTTTCTGGATGCCAAGAAACTACAAAGCCACAAATAATTGCTGTAGAAGCTAATATATAACTGTTTTTTGTATAAAATAATGCCAAAAAGATAGAAGCTAATAATAACAAAAGTTTTACAACTGTAAATATAAAATTTTTGATAGTAATTTTATTAAAATAGAATGGTGATTTATGATTATATCTATCATAAAACCATCTTAATATAACTCCAGTAAATAAAGATAATAATAAAATAATTAAATTTTTATCATTAGAGTTAGGAAAAATAATTAGTTGTAAGGGTATAAATATTAATATATATAAAAAGAAAAAAGGTGCAAAAACTCTACAATAAATCTGACCAATAAATAATGAATACTGAACAGGAAATTTAGGTGTTATTTTTTGAATTAATGCTTTAGGTGGTTTTTCTGGTCTATCCATATTTATGATTACAAAATACTCTCTTATTACCTCTATTAGCTGACCAATTATTAATCCTATTGTAATAAAAATACTTGATAAAAGATTAGTTGTGTAACTTTTAAAAGTTATAAGTAAAACAAAATTAATCAAAGCAATAATTAAAATAGGTAACTCTATGATTAGCCAAGGTAAAAATACCCTAATCTCACCTTGAGTTTTACGATAAAATTCTGGCTGTTTTTGTTGCCATAAAAGATTAGTTTTAAATAATAAACGTAATTTTCTTTCAAAAATCCAACCAAGTAATATACCTAAAAATAGAGCTGATACAAACGTAAACCACCAATAGTATATTTTTACATAATTACTTTGTTGTTGAGAAAAAAAGACAGCCTGATCACTAGTCTTAAACTGTGTTGTCAAATCTACATATTTGTACCAGTATAAGCCAAAAAATATTTCTATAGAAAAAATAATTGTTATGGCTAATAACCATAACAATAAAAATAAAAACAAAATCTTAATTTATGATGAAATACTATTAACCTTTTTTAGCAATACTAGTATCACGATCTTCATCGACAACATCATCCATATCAAATTGATCAAGAGGATTATTTGATTCTTTCTTTTCAAGAACAATTTTATTATGATTTTCTTCTTCTACAGGTAAGTCATCCAAATCTAAATCAGAATCATCTAACATTCCTTCAAAATCATCATGATCATCTAATTCGTCATATTCACCAACTGGTAGATCTGACATTTCTAATTCATTATCATTTTCTGGGTCATGTAATAACTTATCAACCAAATGAGTAGTGTCTTCTGGCATATCATCAAAGTTATGAGCAAGCAAATCATCATCAGATGGTAAATCATCGTCATAATACTCTTCTACATTATCTTCTGAGGATTTATCTTTGTATAGGTTTGAATATTCATAAGGTTGACCATTTTCAAATTCTGGCTTTTCGTCTGATGAATGTTCTGTTAGATACTCATTCTCAATTTCATCAAGAGCCATAGCTGAAGCTACTGCAGCAGCACCACCAACAGCTACTTTTGCAACAGTGCTACCTGTTATACCAGACTTAGGTTTTTTTAAGAAAGAATCTTCATCAAGCTCTTCTTCAAGTGAGGACATGGTTTCTTGGTACTCAGATAATTGTTTTTCTACGTCAACAATCTTAGTGTTGAGTTTATCAATTTCAAGATTAGCCTTAGCTAATTTATCTCCATATTCAGAAACTTTACCTGTTTCTATTTGACCAACTCTTTCACTCAGTCTTTTATTTAGAACATACATATTTGTTTCTAGTTCGCTTATTTGCTTTAAGTATTTACCTACTAGGCTATCTTTAGCTTC
>JACMQJ010000155.1 GCA_014377055.1 Candidatus Sericytochromatia bacterium | reverse complement strand
ATCAAAGAATTTTTTTAACTAATTAATAATTTTCGCATTTTTTTTACAACTGTAAGTTAAAGTTTAAAATGTGAAAAGTCAAGTTTAGTAAGAGCGTAACTTATTATCTAATTAACCTTTCATAAATTCAAGCTTATAGATGAAAGGTTTTTCTTTTGATAACTGATTTTGATAGTGAACAAAAAAATTTCAATTATGGAAAAATTGATTTAGATTTTATTAAAGATGAATGTCTTTTTGAAATTTTTGAACAAACAGTTGATAATTTTCCTAATAATATTGCCGTAAAATTTAAGGGTAAATCTTACACCTATAAAAATATTGATTTGCAAGCCAATCAACTTTCTCGACACTTAATAAAAAAAGGAATAGAAAGAGGTGACTATGTAGGAATAATACTTGAACGCTCTGCCGAAACATATATTTCGATGTTAGCAATAATGAAAGCTGGAGCAGCTTATGTACCAATAGAAAGTACTTTTCCAGAAGATAGGATTAAGTATATTATTGATAATTGCCATACGAGAAAAATAATTACTACAGAAGAATTGGCAAAAAAACTTAGTCTTGAAAATAATACAATTTTAATTGATACCGATAAATTATTAATTTCAGAAGAAAATGATTCACGTATTTATAGGGATCAAACAGGAGTTACCAATCAAGATTTATGTTATGTAATATATACATCAGGTTCTACAGGTAGACCAAAAGGTGTACAACTAGAGCATAGAAATGTTTGTAACTTAGTTAGAGCTTCACAAAGTATCTATCAAATAGTACCAGAAGATAAAGTTTATCAAGGTTTTACCACTGCTTTTGATGCCTCTGTTGAAGAAATATGGATGGCTTTTGGTAATGGTGCTACTTTAATTCCAGCAACAATAGAAATGCAGAGATCAGGTTCTTTTTTAGGAAAAATGTTAGAGGAAGAAGAAATAACTGTAGTATCTTCTGTTCCAACGCTTTTATCACTAATTGCCGATGATATACCTACTCTAAGATTACTTATATTTGGTGGTGAAGTTTGTCCACAGCATTTAATTGAAAAATGGAGTAAGCCAAATAGAAGATTATTTAATACTTATGGACCTACCGAAGCCACTGTTATCGCAACTTATTCTGAATTAAAAATTGGTAAAAAAGTTACTATTGGTCATCCTATTCCTAATTATTCTACTTTTATTTTACGTGACAATGGAACAAAAGCTGATATTGATCAAGAAGGTGAGTTGTTAATCGGTGGTATAGGTTTGGCAAGAGGCTATCTTGGCAAAGATGATTTAACTAAAGAAAAATTTGTCTATTTACCTGAAATCAATCCTGACGGAGATCATCGACTTTATAGAACAGGTGATTTAGTTAAATTTAATCAATTAGGTGAAATTGAGTTTTTGGGTAGAATTGATGATCAAGTTAAGATACGTGGTTTTAGGGTAGAGTTATCTGAGATAGAAGTTGTTATTAACTCGATAGATGGCGTTAAAACTTCTATTACCTCATTAATGGAACTAAACCATGGTATTCAAACCTTAGTTGCTTATATTATTCCTAAATCAAAGCCTGAAAATGTTAATATTGATCATCTTTATGAGGTATTAAAAACAAAGTTACCAGCTTATATGATTCCTCAGCAAATAGAGTTTATCCAAGAAATACCAATACTTGCCAATGGTAAAGCTGATAGAAAAAACTTACCTGTACCAATAAATAATTCACGCAATTCCAAAAATTTTATTGCACCAATAACAGATGTAGAAAAAAAAATTACCGAAGCTTGGGAAAATGCTTTTGGTATAGATAAAATCTCAATAAATGATCATTTTTTTTATGATCTTGGTGGTCATTCTTTACTTGTTTCGATTGTTATATCAAATTTAAGAAAAAATCCAAGTATGGAAACACTTAAATTTTCTGATATATATGAAAGCCCTACGATTGAAGAATTGGCAAAAAAAGTTGATTCAGAACAAGTTGATGTTGAAGCTCGTACTAATAAATCAGAGAATAGGAAAAATGACTTTTTACACTCATCAAAATTAAAACATGCAATCTGTGGATTAGGACAAGCATTTTCAGTTTATATAGCTTATTTTTTATTTGCAATACCTGTTTTAATTAGCTTCTATTTATTTTTTTCTGATACTTTAGATTTTACAACTGATAAAGAAATATTGTTCACATTCCTTTTGTCTGTTGTATATTTCCCTTTTCTTTTGACACTTTCAATTATTGTCAAATGGACAGTTATTGGCAAGTTTAAAGCTGGTAAATATCCTTTATGGGGTAGCTATTATTTTCGTTGGTGGTTTGTTAGGTTATTTCAATCTTTATTCCCAGCTTTTTTGTTAGCTGGTACGCCTGTTATGCCTTTGTATCTAAAATTGATGGGTGCAAAAATTGGTAAAAATTGTTATGTTGGCACAAGCACCGTACAAATATTTGATTTATTAAATATTGGTGAGCAATCAAGTATAGGTCTTGACTCTCAGTTATTGGGATACACAGTTGAAGATGGATATTTGATACTTGGAAATATTGATATTGGTAAAAATTGTTATATAGGGACTCATTCAATTATTTCTATTGATACAAAAATGCAAGATAAATCTATGATTCTTGAGCAATCAATGTTACCGACAGGTAAAACAATTCCTAAAGATGAATGTTGGTCCGGTTCTCCTGCTGCTAAAATAGAAAAAAGAGATGATGATATTGAAGAAATGATGTTATTACCAACAGATTTATCAGCAAAAAATTCTTTTTTTATTGGCTTTCTTCATTTAATTGCTTTGTATATTTTCCAATTAATTCCTTTGGTTGCTTTATTTCCTGTCTCTTATTTAATGGATTTATTGTATTTAGATTTTAATTTTTTGAGTGTCTTTTTTGCTCCTCTTGGTGGCTTATTATTTGTTGTTATCATGTGTACCGAAATAATTTTATTAAAAAAACTAACTCTTGGTAAAGTAAAACATGGTATCTATAATATTAATTCCATCTTTTATTTTAAAAAATGGATTGTCGATCAACTAATGTATATGAGTCTTTCAACATTACATAGTCTTTATGCGACAATTTATACACCTATTTTTTTGAGATTTATGGGCGCAAAAATTGGTAAAAATGTCGAGGTTTCTACAGTAACTCATATCTCACCTGATTTACTTTCTATTGGTGATTATAGTTTTTCGGCTGATGCTTCAATGCTTGGCACGCCAAAAATATTCAATAATAAGACAAAAATATCTGAGGTTAAAATAGGTAAAAAAAGTTTTATTGGTAATAGTGCTTTATTACCTATCAATCAAGTAATAGGGGATAATTGTTTGATAGGAGTCTTATCTACTCCACCACTCAGAAAAGAGGTTGAGTCAGGATCTTCATGGCTTGGTAGTCCTTCTATTTATTTGCCAAAAAGAGATATTAATACATCATTTTCAGAAAAGCAAACATATTCGCCACCAAAACGCTTATATATCCAAAGATTAATTATTGAGTTTATCAGGGTTATACTTCCATCGACAGTATCAATAGTAATATTTTTATCCATGCTTTATATTTTGGGACACATGGATGTTTATCTTTATTTTAGTGAAACAATACTTATTTTTCCGTTAGTTATGATTGGTGCAGAATTAGTTGGCATCTTGATAATATTAATTTTTAAAACGCTTTTAATTGGCAGATATAAGCCAAAAATACGACCTTTATGGAGTATATTCGTTTGGAATACAGAGTTAGTTACAGGCTTGTATGAATCAATAAGTGTTCCATTTTTTCTTAATATTTTACGTGGTACACCTTTTATTTCATGGTGTCTAAGAATATTGGGAGCAAAAATTGGTAAAAGAGTCTTTTTGGATTCAACTTTTATATCAGAATTTGATCTTGTTAGTCTTGGTGATGAGTCCGCTGTAAATTTTAATTCAACTATGCAAACCCATCTTTTTGAAGATCGAGTAATGAAAATGTCATATCTTAAAATTGAAAAATATTGTAGTATAGGTAATGGTTCAGTTGTTTTATATGATACTGTAATGGAAGAGGGAGCAAAGCTTGGCAACCTATCTCTTTTGATGAAAGGTGAAACGTTAATATCATGGAGTTCATGGGAAGGTAATCCAACAAGAGCAATTTAAATATTTAAAAATAAAAAACCTAAAATTAGTAGGTAATATCTTTTGTAGTATAATTAAATATTATAGAATTAATATAAATACAAAGGAATTAAATTATGTCTAAAACTATAACATTACGTCTTGATGAAAATTCATACACAATGTTTCTTAATGCAGCTAATGAGGATAATAGGAGTATATCTAATCTAATTCAAACTTTAGCAATGAGAAAACTAAAAGAAGACTCTATAATGGATGATTTTGAAATATCAAATATACTTTCTGACAAAAAATTATTATCTAGTTTAAAAAAAGGTAGTGAGCAAGCTAAACAAAGAAAAGGAAGATTTGTAGATTGATTTATAAAATATTTGAAACTGATAACTTTATTGAAGAAATAAATGATCTAAGTTTAAACTATAAAAATATTCAAGAAAAAATTAAAGAATATGTTTATCCTCAATTAAAAAATAATCCCTATTTTGGTAAGAATATAAAAAAACTAAAAGGTTATAAACCTGATACATGGAGGTATCGAATTGGGGAAATTCGCCTTTTTTATGAAATTACTGATAAAGACATAATTGTCTTATTGATTTCAGCCACGCAAAGGAAAGATAGCTACTAATTAAATATTTTAAAATAATATCTACAATTTAAGAAAAAATACAAGGTTTAAAATTTGATAACATCTACACTAAATAAAAAATTAATTCCGTTTTTCCTATCGAGCTTTATGGTTTTACCATGTTTTAATTCTTGGAGTAATGAAGAAGTAAAAAATACATCATCCCAAAAAAGT
>JACMQJ010000738.1 GCA_014377055.1 Candidatus Sericytochromatia bacterium | reverse complement strand
ACTCATTTAGGAAAAACTCAAGTAAATAACGTTACTAACAAAACTGCTTACACTTTTTATGGTCTTGACCTTAAGCAAGGTAAGAATATTATTAAAGCTGTAGTACTTGATTCTATGGAAAAACCTACAAGTGAAGAATATACAAAAGAAGTTTTTGTTAAAGGTAAACCTGCCAAGATTATTGTTGATAGGGCAAGAATACCAGCAGATGGTAAAACACCTGGGCTAGTTACTGTTAATGTATCTGACAAAGATGGTAACCCTGTAGTTGATGGTACTGTTGTTACTGTTGTAATTAATATTGGTGAAATAAAAAGCCTTGACGCAAATCTAACTGTTGCTGGTTTTCAAGTATTAACAAAAGATGGTAAAGCCACATTTTTGGTTATGCCTCCAAATAATGTTGATACTGGTAAAGTTGAAGTTGTAGTAGGTGATGATCTAAAAGCTACAGGTGAAATTGACTATACTACACCACTGAGATCGCCAATATTCATGGCTTTGGGTAAACTAAAAAGTAATTATTCATTTGTTAAAGGTCAAACTATTATTAATGATGTCAAAGGTTTAGCTGGTTTTAATTATGGCTTAGGTCTAAATTTATTCACTCAAGGTACTATTTTTAATGATTTTCTCTTGACTGCAGCTCTTAACACAGATCGTAAGCTTAATGCTCTTGATGATGACCAAAATATTTTATTAAGAGATCGTGCCGAGGATAAAACCTATCCTATCTATGGTGACTCAAGCCAATTAAATCAAATTGCTGTTTCTAATAGTAATGTATATGTCAAGTTAGAAAAAGATAAATCAAGTGTTCTCTGGGGTGATTTTACAACTTCTCCAAAAAATGTTGATTTTACTACACCAACAATGACCAATTATAATCGTGTCTTAACAGGTGCAAAAGTTGATCTTGATATACCAGGTATTACCAACTTGCAAGTATTTGGGGCAATGACCAACCAAGCCTTTGATCGTGATGAAATAAAAGGTGCTGGTGTATCTGGACCATATTATACAAGTAAATATCCATTGGTTAATGGTTCAGAAAGAATTACTATCGAAACTAGAGATAGAACCTTTAATAATAAAATAATTTCAACAAAAACTTTAAATAGACTTAGTGACTACAATATTGATTACAATAATGGTTCTATTATTTTTAGTCAGCCAGTAGCTACATTTGATGAAAATCTTAATCCTAATTTTATTATCATTAACTATGAATATTATCCTAATTCTAATGTTGAGAAAGATAATGGTGCAAAATCTACCAATAACTCTAGTATAAGTAATGGTATTGTTGGAGCTTCACTTCATCAACCTCTACCATTTTTGGGTGCATTTGTAGGTGGTTCATATATCAGAGAAGTTTCTAATAATCCTTATCAATTATTTGGTGGTAATTTTGGTAGTAAATTAAATAAAAATTTGGATTTTATTGCTGAGTATGCTAATAGTAATTTTGAAAATAAAGTAGGTAATTCATACAGAGCAGCCTTGACCTCAGCACCTTCTGACAACCTAAGTTTGACTGGTGAATATGTTTATGTTGATCCAAACTTTCTTAATAGAGCTGGTGGAAGCTATAGTGTGGGTACAGAAAGATATTTAGCTAGAGGAACTTACAGACCTTTTACTAGTACTAACTTAAGTGTTGAATATAATAGAAACAATAGTTTTTTGAGTAAACAGTTAATACAAACAGTTACAGGTAATATTACTCAAGATATTTTTTCTAATGCTATCACTCTTGGTTTTGAAGGAAGAAACTTCCCAGATCCAAAAAGTGTTGATAAAACCTTAACTGCTGGTCTGCTTAATATTGGTTACAAGAGTCCTACATTTTATAATATTTCACTTAACGCTTCAAGATCACAAAATGTCTTAGGTACTGTAGATCAATTAAAACCAACCCTAACAAGTTTTGGTTTGGACTATGCTTTGACCAATAATATTAAACTTTATGCAAAACAAGACTTTTTAGAAAAAGAAAAATTAACCACAGCTACAGCAATTGGTGTTGATACTGGATTTACTAGAGAATCAAACTTTTTGAATGCTGTTAATGTTGGAGCAAAGTATCAAATAGATGGTGCTATTGGTGGTAGAGATGCACAAACTAGAATTGGCTTAAATAATAAAATAAATGTTTTACCAGAATTAGGTTTGGGTCTTGCTTATGAAAGAGTATCTGGTACAAGTCCTGTTCTAAATCTTTCTGATGATCATAATGCTTGGTCAGTTTCAGCAGATTACACACCATCATATCTTGGTGTTAGAGCATCTGGTAAATATGATGTGCGTGATGGTGTTAGAGCAAGTAATCTTTATAGCTTTAATGTAGCTGGTGCATTGGGTGATGACTTTAGTTTATTTGGTAGATTTAATTTATCAAGCTCAGTTGAGCTTACTCGTAGAAGTACAACTGATGGATTGTTTGGTTTAGCTTATAGACCTCTATCCAACGATTATTTTAATGCTTTATTAAAATATCAAGTAAGAAATTCAATAGCTGGTATAGGACAAATCTCAGATGTTACCAACCATATTGTTTCATTTGAAGGATTTATACAACCAACTTATGCTTGGGAAATATATACTAAGCTTGCATTAAAAAATTCATCTGACAAAACAGGTGATTTTGCACCAGTAGGCGGTAATATTGCTCTAGGTCTTGCTAGAGTTACTTATAAATTTTTATACAACTTTGATATAGCTGCAGAATATAGAAATCTTACACAAATAGAATCTGCAACTAGCTTTAATGATGTAACTGCTGAACTTGGTTATTATCCAGTTAAAGATCTTAGAGTTGGTGTAGGGTATAACTTATTTGGCTATACTGATAGAGATTTGATTGCGTCAAATTATACATCTCAAGGTCCTTATGTTAATCTCAACTTTAAGTTAAACAATCTTGGTAGTTGGTGGGGACAACAAGGTATATTAAGCCAGAAGGATATTAATGCAGAAAAAATGTCAGCTCAAAAAGACAAAGAAAACATCGTAGCTAACAAATAGAATTGGTGTAAAGATGGATGGATCTGTTACTATAAGTTGTTCTAATGCTATTGTAGATGGTTATGCTCCTAGTGCTAGTATTACAACAAAAAACATTAAGTGGACGACGATAGATAGATGGTTCACTGGGATAAGGAGGGATCTGGATATGTTAATTTTCAGGTTCAAATTAAATAAACGTAGTAATTAATATTAGAGTGGATTATTCTAATTTGTGTTAAATGTAGTGAGGATGTTGTTGATGAATTTATTGTCTAAGTATTTAAGACTAGATTTTTTTGAAAATAAAGAATTTAGTCTTAAAAAGATGTTATTTGTCTTTATGGTTTCAGTCTTATTTATTTTTGTTGGTAAGCTTGATATAGCTTATGCTGCAACTGTAAATTTAAGCATAACTTCTAGTACGCCAACATCACCAATGTTTTTGGATCAGCTAATAACTTATGATATAACTGCTACAAATACAGCAACAAGCTTCAATGATTTTACTGCTGAAAAAAGTTATGAATTTTTAATGCTTAATTCTATAGCAGTACATAAAAAGAACTTAATAAAACTAGTGGAGTTTAAAAATATATAATGAATTTTAGAAAACCTAAATCCTTTTTTAAAGGAATTAAATACAAATCTTTTGGTGTTTATTTCCTGCTATTTTTATTCTCCGTTTTTGTTACTACGATTTCTTACAGTTCTGCTACAAATTATGTAGATCCTCTAAATTATCCTGCCCCTTGGCCCGGAGCATTAAATGGCACGACTGCCTTAAATGCTTTGATGACCGATGTTAATACTACAGGAGGTGTTCAGGATAATTCAAATGGTGGTACTACACCTAATGGTAATGCTGACTTTTCAGGAACAGGTGCTAATGCAGCATCATTCTTTTCTGGAGATGGAAAAGTTATGTTTATTCGTTACAGGCTTAATGGCGATCCTAGTCAAACAACTGGAGTTGGACAGCCATTT